>DTWI01000135.1 GCA_012963075.1 Fidelibacterota bacterium | reverse complement strand
TTGATAGAAATGCAGATAAAATAATTTTTGCTGGATATAAAAAAAGAGGTTGGGACTTATTTTTGATGAATAATCCAATTGAAATTGAAAATAAAGAAATTTCTCCTACAGTATTTTACACTACAAAAGATGAATCAGAAGATTTTGAAGATCTGCGTTTTGTCAAAAATGAACCAAATATTTCCGAACAAGAAGATTATTCAAACTATATTTTTGCTCGCAGTTATAAGAAATTTAATGATCCAGATCATATAGATTCAGACCAGGAATTAACATCTGTTGATTCTTTACGTCTTTCTGGTAATTACAATCCACAAAAGTACAAAATAGAGTTCTCATTAGATTATATTTATACCAGTGCTTCTATTGATAATTTATTTGGAACTACTGGTCTTGCTAATATTGCATGGAGCGATGTTATGGGGGATCACCAAGTAAGGTTTGCTTCTAATCTTGTTATGGATTTAGACAATAGTGATATAGCATTGAGTTATGGATATCTAAAGAATAGAACAAACTATTATGGAACACTTTTCCAATATGCAAATTTATTCTCTCTAGGTTATAGTCTTGATGCTGATTATATAGGTTTATTAAGAGATTATGGTGTTGGATTTTTTGCTCAATATCCATTTTCAAAATTTAATAGAATTGACCTTGGTGTAACCCTACGAGGTATTAGCTATGAAATCAAAGAGATTGACTATTGGACTGGACAAGTTGAGACAAATTATTCAGAAAATCTGAAATCATTTATTCCTTTAGTTAGTTGGGTATACGATAATACAACTAATACTTATACTGGTCCTAATGATGGACTAAGACAATATTTAACTTTCCAATTTAGTCCAGATATTGGTGATGACAGTCTTGCTTTTAAAACCGTTAAATTTGATATAAGAAAATATTTTAAAATTAATAGAAATTATAGTTTTGCCACCAGGCTAATGTTGGGAAGAAGTTTTGGTAAAAATCCTGAAAAGTTTTTTCTAGGTGGAACATCTCAAATGACTTTTTATTCTGATACTCAGACTGAAGGTAGAGACGATTCAGGATTTTATGCAGAAAGAATTTTAGATTATGAGAGTTCTACTGTGTTAGAAGATGTCTATTTTACGGAGTATGTATTCCCTGTGCGAGGAGCACGCTATAGAGAACGCACTGGTGAAAATGTTGCTGTTGCCAACTTTGAATTGCGATTTCCATTTATTAATTATGTTGATGTTGGATTTCCTGCTAGAATTAAATTTGGTAATATTTTTGGACATCTTTTCTTAGATGTTGGTGCTGCATGGGATAATAGTGAAGAATTTAATGATAGTGCACTTGTTCGGTCCAAATATAATCTAACTGATCCTGATGCTTCTCCAATTATTGCTACTCTCGGAATTGGTATGAAAATATTTACTCCATGGGCATTAATAAGAATCGATACCGCATGGGATCGTTATCCCGATGGTGATTATTCTAAGCCTCAATACATTTTATCGATTGGGTACGATTGGTAATTCGTTGAAATTTATAGTCAAATCAAAAGATAAATATTCATTAGCAAGAACAGGACAAATTCAGACAGATCACTCTGTTATTGAAACACCTGTTTTTATGCCAGTGGGTACACATGGAGTCGTAAAGTCTATATCCCCCGATGAACTTTATGATTTGAACACACAGATTATGTTATCTAATACTTATCATCTTTATTTGAGACCTGGAACAGGCATTATTGAAGAAAATGGCGGGTTACATAAATTTTTGAATTGGTCTAATAGTATTTTAACGGATAGCGGTGGTTATCAAGTGTTTTCTTTAAATAAAATGAACAAGATTACTGATAATGGTGTTCATTTTAAATCACATCTTGATGGAAGCATGCATCTTTTTACTCCAGAGATTTCGATGGAAGTTCAACAAAAACTAGGATCAGATATTATTATGGCTTTTGACTATTGTCCTCCAGCAGATTGTACAAAAAGAGAATTAAAAAGAGCTTCTAAATTGACTCATGATTGGACCAAAAGAGCTTATGATTATTTAGATACACACAAACCGCTTTATGATCATAAACAAATTTTGTTTCCTATTATCCAAGGAGGTATTGATAAAGATGAGCGACTACAATGTTTGGAACAAATGCTTCCTTTTGCTAATTGTGGCATAGCAATTGGAGGATTATCAGTAGGAGAGAAGAAGGAACCAATGTTTGATACCGTACACTTATTAGGTGAAGCTATTCCTGAGAATCATCCAAAATATTTAATGGGTGTAGGGAAACCAACCGATATCGTAAAATCAATTTTGAGGGGAATAGATATGTTTGATTGTGTATTGCCAACAAGAAATGCAAGAAATGGCCAACTTTTTACTAACGAAGGAATTATTAACATTGGTAATAGTAGGTATAAACATGACATTTCACCAATTGATGAAAATAGTAATATAACTTTTGCCAAAGAATATTCTAAATCATATTTAAGATATTTATTCCAAATTAATGAAATATTAGGTATTCGAATTGCTACACTAATTAATATTGCATATTATTTTGATTTAATTAATCAAATTAAATTTGAAATTAATAACCATACTTTCGTAAAATGGTCAGAAGATTATCTAGAAAAATATGAGAATAGCAAATAAGTTATTTTTACTTTTGGCAATTATTTTTATTAATAATTGTGCGTCAGTATCTGCACCACAAGGTGGAGAAATTGATGCTATTTCTCCAGGATTAGTTTCAACCACTCCAAAGATATTAACTGAGATTAATCCAACTCAAAAAATTACAATTCAATTCAATGAGTATTTACAAGAAACATCTTTAAAAAAAGCGATTAAGATTTTTCCAACTGGAGACTATGATTTTAAATATGAATATAAAGGTGATGAAATTGATTTCTGGATACCATCAAATTTAGATACTGATACTACATATTTGCTTGTGTTTGATACAAAACTTAAGGATGAACATGGTGTAAATATTACTCAAGATATTGTTATTCCATTTTCAAGAGATTTTGTCTTTCATTCTGGTACAATTAAAGGGAATATTTTTGGAGATTTTAATACTGCATTTATTCTCTTATGGTTGAACAATCCAAATAAGGCTATTATGCTCAATACAGCTCCAGATTATATTTTGCATGCATTATCAAATGAAACATATCAGTTTAATTTTTTACCTAATACAGATTTTTCAATTGTAGCAGTTCAACAATATGGATCAAATATTGATTATACAAAAGGGGCCTTTTCGTTTTATAGAAAAAATAAATTATCCTTACATAATAATTTATTAAGTAATATCAATTTCTATCTTGCAAGACCTACAAAAGAAGAGAATGGTGTTATATCTTCTGATAGTTTAACAATTGATGATACTGATGAAAAAGCATTGGTAAAAACAGCGACCGTATTAGGATCTGTGAAGGGTAATTTTCTTCATCCTATAAATGTGTTCTTAAAAAACAAAGAGAACAGTTACACCAATTTAGTAGAATTAGGAGGTAATTATACCATTGATGAAGTTTTAGAAGGGAAATATCAATTATTAATTTATGAAGATAGAAATAATGATTTAATTTTAAATATAGGATCTTTTACTGATGAACAATTTGCTGAAAGATTTTATGTTTATCCTGATTCATTAATTTTGAGAGCAAATTGGGAATTAGAAGTTCCAATGTGGAATTATAGCTTAGAAAAGGAAGAATAAAATGATTGTTGTAGCCGTAAGTGGATATTTTGATCCAATTCATGTAGGACATTTAGAATACTTAAAACTTGCAAAACAACTTGGAGATAAATTGATTGTGATTGTTAATAACGATAAACAGGCTATCTTAAAAAAAAGAAAGTCTTTTATGAATGAAAAAGATAGAATGGAGATTGTTTCTGCATTACAGTGTGTTGATGAAGTATTTTTAAGCATTGATGATGACAAAAGTGTGTGTAAAAGTTTGGAATTTCTGAAACCGAGTATTTTTGCCAATGGTGGTGATAGAAGTTTAAGTGAAATACCAGAAACTGCTATTATAGAAAAATATTCTATCAAAATGGTGGATGGTTTAGGAGAAAAAATTAGAAGTAGTAGTAAGATTACTGGAATAAAATGCGACTCAAAAAAATAAATAAAAAATATGAAGAACTTGTTAATGATTTTATCGAATTAAGCGATAAATTAAATGTGAAGATTGTACATGATAAGGGGGATTTTAACGGAGATAATTGTTTGTTATTTAGCGATAATTTTATTGTTATTAATAAACATAAGCCATTGGAACAACGTGTAAATATTTTAGCAAAATGTTTTGGTAAGATGAATCTTGATAATATTTATATTAAACCTGTGTTGAGAGAACTAATTGATAAAGTGAAGTTGGAAAACGAATATGTCACATAAAAAACATTTATGGGCTCCATGGAAAATGGAATACATTAAGAATAAAGATGCTTCACAAAAGATTTTTTCTAGTAAACCGAATGAAACTGAAGATAAAGGAAATTTCATTCTTTACCGCGGTGAATCTTGTTATATCATTATGAATTATTATCCATATAACAATGGACATTTGATGATTGTTCCATATGAGGAATCAGATTCAGTAGAAAATTTAGCAGATGAAACATTAACAGAGATTATGCGACTTACTAAAAAAACGATGAAAATTTTAAGAGAAAATTTACAATGTCATGGATTCAATTTTGGAGCAAATATTGGTAAAGGATCTGGTGCATCTATTGAAGGACATTTACATTTTCATATTGTTCCACGATGGACATCTGATACTTCTTTCATGCCAGTTGTAGGATCAACAAAAGTTGTTGCACAAGGACTACATGATACCTACGATCAATTGAAACCATTCTTTGAGGAAATTAAATAATGGATTTATTTTCTCATTCTTGGCTTCCTCTTATGTATCAATATGGTTTTGGTATCCTAATTTTTGGTGGTGGACTTTTCACAATATTCCGTGCTTATGGCGGTAATCAATTTTGGAAGGAACATAAAAGATGGATACAAGTTTTAGTATGGGGGTTTATTTATATTTTTTCTATTCATTTATTTATGACATTATCAGCATTGAATGATGCTCCCAAGATATATTTATTCATTCTTGCTTTGTATGTATTAAATGTTGGTATTCTTGTGAGGAATATCAAATGAACACACTTATTCCAACAACTGGATTATTTTGGGGAATCTTAATTTGTTATGTTTTTTTTGTCTTGGGTGCAGGATTATTTTTCGCTCGTAATAACAAATCAACAGAAGATTTCTTTTTTGGTGGGAGACGATTTTCTTGGTGGTTAATTGCAATGTCTATGTTAGCTACAGGAGTAGGATCACATAGTTTTGCAAAATATGCTTCTAAAGGGTTTGAGTATGGATTTTCATCCACAATGACATATATGAATGATTGGTTTTTTATGCCATTATTATTGTTTGGATGGATTCCAATTATCTATTATATGAAGGTTAATTCCATTCCTGAATATTTTCAACGTCGTTTCAATAGTACGGTCAGAAATTTATCAACTTTTACCATGTTATTATATTTGATTGGATATATTGGTATTGGATTACTTGCCCTTGGATCATTGCTTCAACCTATTTTAGGATGGGAAATTAATACAATCATCATTGTCGTAGCTGTTATTTCTGGTATTTATGTTTCTCTAGGAGGACAAACAGCTATTATCTTTACTGATTTTCTCCAGGGAATTATTCTATTGTTTGCTGGACTTCTAATTTTTGGATTAGGAATTGCTTATCTAGGAGGATTTGATTCATTTTGGAATAATCTATCTATAACAAACAAATTACCTCTAGCTGATTTTAATTCTCCTCCTGATTTTAATTTTGCTGGTATTTTTTGGCAAGACGGTATAGTAGGATCTGTAGGATTTGCTTTCATGAATCAAGCTGTTATTATGCGTTTTTTAGCAGCTCGTTCCGTTGTTCATGCCCGAAGAGCAACCATAATAAATGTTTTGGTATTATTACCAATTGCTACGGTTGCAGTATCAAATTCTGGTTGGATTGCTAGAGCTATCACGAATACTTCACCAGATATTATTGCGGAAACTACTAATCCAAATGGAATTTTTACGGTGGTGGCTGGTATTGTATCAGGCTCTGAAGCAATCTTTGCTTTCTTAGTGGCGGCAGTTGTTGCTGCACTGATGTCAAGTCTTGATTCTCAAATCAATGCATCAGCAGCAGTAGCTGTGAATGATATTTATACCCCATTAAGTAAAAATCCATCTGAAAAAACTCGACTACGTGTTGCTATGGTTACATCTTTATTAGTGACATTTATTGGTATACAAGCTGCTTTTCTATTTAGTAAATATGGTACTATTTATGAAGCACATGGCGCATTCCATAGTGTTGTTACTCCCCCAATGGTTACGGTGATATTCTTAGGAATTTTCTGGAAAAGATTTTCCTCTAGAGCTGCCGTTCTAACGTTTGTTGTGGGAGCGATTTTTATTCTGTTAGGAATTGAATATCCTAAGACATTTGTACAACCATTTTCTCATGGCATTGAATTTGTTGAGGCACAACCCTGGTCTTATATAAGAGCATTATATAATGTATTTGTATGTGTATCTATTGGTATCATTGTTACCTTGTTTACAAAACCTCCGAAAAATTATGATAGAATTAAAGGATTGACCATTTGGACGATTAGGGATGGTCCACAATACTTTAAAGGATCTGATGTGAATAAAAATGCAGGTATAACTATTCAGTTTTCTGGATCAGAAGTAGAAGTAACACAAAAAGACAACAATGAAGTATCGTTACCAAAGAACTATATGGATAAGATAAAAGGAAATAAAGGAGATTTAATTTATATTAGCGATCATAGATGGTATCTTGGAGGATTAAAGTCTACCCATGCTCGTCTTGGTTCAGTATCAGATAATAATAAAGTTACTGTTTCCAAAGATGTTTTTGATCACGCACAATTTAATTTATCTAAAGATTTAATTATTGAACTTGAAGTATAAATTATTCCTTGATTCTTTATATAATATTATGAGAAATTCCATCTCGATTCCGGAGTAGCTCAGTTGGTAGAGCGAGTGACTGTTAATCACCAGGT
>DTWI01000134.1 GCA_012963075.1 Fidelibacterota bacterium | reverse complement strand
TTCCCAATCTTTTACAAAAATGGCTGAATGAACACCAAGTTTCATTTCAATTTAGTTTTGAGAAAAAGTCATAAAAAATCGCATCACGATTAATACCATAAGCTTCTCTTATTATGTGTCTATTGCCAGGGTTTTGCCAATATAAATTATCATCTAACACAGGAGACTCTAATATAGATGTTGGAACCCACTCAGGATTTATCATCCATGCAATATTAATCATATCCCATATAACCCAAGACCTCCAAGTCTGATCTATTATGCCCCTTTGTTTATGTATGGGGTTATTAGTATATAAATAATACAAATAATTGCCAACAGCACCCTTATCTTTAACCCATTTATCCATATCAGGTAATGACAACGTAAGTTGAGCTCCAATATGATAACCAGGTAGATACACATTGGCGACACCACAATCAAAAAGAAGTTGCGAAGCAAGCTTATCCTGAACTAAATTTAAAGACGGAGTATTATTTTGTAATGATCTTGAAGGAAAACCAGAAGTCCAAACAATTACAATATTAGATATAATTTTAGGTTCGATTAACATAGCAGAAGCTATATTAGTCAGACAACCAATTGCACTAATATAGAGCGGTTTATCATCATTTTTTAGTGCTTCATTGATGATAAATTCCGATGAATCACTTTTTATAGGTGAGTTATAAGATTCTAAATATCCTGGAGAACCTCTAAATACTTTATTATTAGGATTTTCATTCATTATAGAAAAAATATTTAAGATTTCTTTATAACTTTTTTCAACACCTTCTTCGGGAGTATCAAAATATAATTCACTTGGTTTTATATCATTTGATAATAATCCTTCCACCCAACCTTTATATTCTTCAATTAATTTTAAATCATTTTTTTCAAAATTTTTTTTATTGTCTCTTAATAAATTTTCTGTTTTTAATAAATCATCACGATGATGTTGAAAAGAATAGGGTTCTGCAGTTACACCAACTAAATCAATTTTATCTTTAGATAAAAGTGTCCAAGCCAAAGCAAATTGATCATCCATTTCATTAGCTGTATCAGTATCTAAAATCATTCTATTCGTACCCTTAGGTAACGATAGTAAATGATTCATTTTTTTTTTGTTAATAACTGGAAAACTTTCTAATATATCTTTTGGAACAGTCATAAGATTAAACTAATAAATTTTTTGCTGATTGAATTATTTTTTCAGTTGATGGAATATAAAAATCTTCCATAGGGGGACTAAAAGGAACTGGAGTATGGGGTGCAGTTAATTTACAAATAGGTGCATTTAAACTAGAAAACTCTTTTTCAGATATAAGTGAGGATATTTCAGAAGCTAAAGAGCATTTTGGGTTAGATTCATCAACAACGATGACTTTTCCAGTTTTTTTGACACTAGATAAAATCATCTCTTCATCAATAGGAGAATAACTTCTAGGATCAATAATCTCACATTCTATTCCTTCTTTTGAAAGTTCTGTTGCTGCCTCAAGAGCAAATAAATTCATTCTTTGAATAGCTATTATAGATATATCTTTACCATCTTTTCTTTTTTTTCCTTTACCTATAGGTATGGGCTCAAGATTTTTAGGTACTTCGCACTTAGTCATATATAATTTTTTGTGTTCCATAAATATTACTGGATCGTTATCCTGAATAGCTGAAAGTAATAAGCCTTTTGCATCATATGCATCAAATGGTGCAATAACTTTTAAACCAGGAATATGTGTATAAAGACTATATAATGTTTGTGAATGTTCACTGCCAGCTCTAAAACCTGCACCAACGACTGTTCTTACGACAAGTGGAACTTTTTGTTTGCCCCCAAACATATAACGTACTTTTGCTGCTTGATTCATTAATTGATCAAAACAAACACCTGCAAAATCAACATACATTAATTCAACTATTGGTCGCATACCCGTCATTGCAGCTCCAACAGCTGCTCCAAAAAAACCAGCTTCAGCAATTGTTGTATCCATTACTCTTTCAGGGCCAAATTTTGTTAATAATCCTTTAGTTACTCCAAATGGCCCACCCCAACTATCTCTTGCTCCTGGATGATTATCTCTTCCAGCACCGCCTGCTATGTCTTCCCCCATCAAAATTACATTAGAATCATTTTCAAAAGACTCCACTAGTGCTTCATTGATAGCGTCTTTAACTGTTAATTCTCTCATTTTATTTGATCCATTGGATAATTAACATACACATCCTCCAGAGCATCTTCTGGCTTAGGCCAAGATTGTTTGCTTGCAAAAATAAAAGCTTCTTGAACATTATTTAGTGCTTCAGCTTTAATCTTTTCTATTTCAACTTCATTAAAACCAAATTTTTGACTTACTTTGAAAGCCAAATCTATTGGATCATTT
>DTWI01000133.1 GCA_012963075.1 Fidelibacterota bacterium | reverse complement strand
TCTATGCTTTGAACCTGGTTCAAAATCGAGTATTGGTTCATTAATTGCTTTAAAACTTTTGTCCATAATTTTTCCTTTTGTTTTTAGGGCCTAATATTAGATAAAATATCTTTCATTTCAGAATAATTTTTTACTAAAACTAATTTTTTTCGCAATGCCGATGCATCTTTAAATCCTTTAAAGTACCAACCAAAATGTTTTCGCATATTATTTGTTCCAATTACTTCACCATGAGTCTGTACAAGTAAATCTAAATGTTTTTGACAGACTTCAAACCTTTCTTTCATGCTAATATCTTTTGGATCTTCATCATTCATATATTTTTTTATTTCAGTAAAAAACCAAGGATTTCCCAGGGCAGCTCTACCAATCATAATACCATCACAATTTGTAGTTTTAAACATCCTTTTTATATCATCAATACTATTTATATCACCGTTTCCAATGACTGGAATATCAACATTTTCTTTTAATTCTTTTATCAAATCCCAGTTTGCTTTTGATTTATACATTTGAACCGTAGTTCTTGGGTGTAATGTAATAGCTTTAACTCCAATTTTTTCAAGTTTAATTCCAGCTTCTGTACTAACTATTTTTTCTGCATTCCATCCAGCCCTCATTTTAACAGTTACTGGAATTTTTGGAACAGATTCTACGACTGCTTGAGTAATATCTTCCATAAGACATAAATCTTTTAATGCAGCAGATCCAGCTCCTTTCTTAGTTACTTTAGGTACTGGACATCCATAATTAATATCAATAAGATCTGGTTTGAATTTTTCATAGACAACTTTGGCTGCATCTCTCATTACTTCAGGACTATCACCAAATATTTGAATTCCAATTGGTCTTTCGAAATCGGAAAACTGAATCATTTTGAGAGTTTTTTCGTTTTTTCTAATAATGCCATGTGCAGAGACAAATTCTGAATATACTATGCCAGCACCGAATTCTTTTGCTATTACTCTAAAAGCATAATCTGTCACTCCAGCCATCGGAGCTAAGAAGAAAGGAAAATCTATATTAATATTTCCAATTTTTAATTTTTTTTTGAAATGAGTCATAAATGATTTATATTTCCAAACCTTAATTAAAATTAAACAAAAAAAGGTTAAAAAATGTCAAGAGTTTGTGAAGTTACAGGTAAGAGAGTTATGTATGGCAACAAAGTTAGTCATGCTAATAACAAAAGTCGTAGAAAATTTAGTGTTAATCTTCAGAAGAAAACTTTCTGGGTTGATATTTTAAAGAAGTCTATTACTTTAACAGTATCTGCAAAAGGATTGAGAATTATTGATAAAAAAGGTATTGATGCTGTGATTAGAGACTTAGTATCTCAAGGAAGAAAATTCTAATTATTTTTTCTTTAATTCCTCATTGAGAACTTCAATAATTTTTTTGTGATTTATTTTTCCACCAGAAACTTTCATTATCTTTCCTATAAAATAACCAAGTAATTTTTCTTCTCCGTTTCTAAATCTAGAAACTTCTTCTCGATTTTCTTTAAGAACTGATTGTACAATCTCTTTGATATTCACTTTTTTAGAATCATCAGCATATTTTCCATCTTTGAGAATTGTTTTAAGAGATGATTTAGAGTGAAATAATTTTCTTAAGATATTTTTTCCAGAAGATGCTGTTATTTTTTCTGTATTGACTAAAGATATAATCCCTGATAAATCTTTAGGACTGATTTTCTTACTATCAAATAATTTATTCTCTTCATTAAATAGTCTAAATAATTCTCCTGTAATCCATTTATTTGCATCTTTGGGATTTGTATTTACTGAAATCATTTTTTCAAAATAGGATGCAATTTCAGCAGTATTGGATAGAGTTGTAGCCTCAGTGGATGTAAAATTATAATTTTTTATCCACATATCTTCTAAGTCAAATGGAAGAAGGGGAAGTGATTTTTTGATTGATTGAATTCTTTTTTGATCAACTTTTACTGGTGGTAAATCAGGATCAGGAAAATATCTATAATCATCAGCATTTTCTTTGATACGCATTACTTCTGCAATATTTTTTTCGTTATTCCATGTAAGAGTTGCTTGTTTCACTGGTTTTCCAGTCATCAACAATTTATGTTGTCTTTTTATTTCAGATTCAATTGCTTTTTGTACATTTCTAAAAGAATTAATATTTTTGATTTCTGTTTTTGTTCCAAATTTTTTTGAATTTTTCTTCTTAATAGAAATATTTGCATCACATCTCAACTTTCCTTGTTCCATTTCAGCATTAGATATGAAAATGTAATTAACAATTTGTTTAATTCTTTGAATAAAAGCTCTTGCTTGTTTAGGATGAAACATAACTGGTTCTGTTACAATTTCAATTAAAGGAGCACCGCTTCTATTAAAGTCAACTTCGCTTTTATTTTTAGAGAGATTGTGAGTTAATTTTCCCGCATCTTCTTCAAGATGAGCTCGTGTTAAATCAATGTTATATTTTTTATTATCCCACCAAATTGGAATTGATCCTCCTGTTACAATTGGTTTTTCGTATTGTGAGATTTGATATCCTTTAGGAAGATCAGGATAAAAATAGTGTTTTCTAGCAAATGAAAAAGATGAATTAATATTTCCATTTACTGCTAAACCAAATTTGATTGCAAAATCAATTGCTCTTTCATTAATAGTTGGCAAAGCTCCAGGCAATCCTAGGGAGGTAGGACATGTTAAGGAATTTTCTGATTTATCATAAGAATACTCACATGAACTAAACATTTTAGAATTTGTTTCTAATTGAACATGAATTTCTAATCCAATAGTAAAATCCCAGTTTTTATTTATTTGACTTATACTATTCATGACTGATTTGCTATAAGATTTAATGCAGATCCCGCTTTAAACCATGAAACTTGATTATTAGAAAACGTGTGCAAGGTATTAACTGTATGTATTGATCCATCTGGTTTCTTTAGAGATAGTTTAATGTTATTTCCTGATTTGAATTCTTTCAGATTAGCGGTTGAAATTGTATCAAATGCCTCAATTAAATCATAGTCTGATTCATTTTCAAAGATTAAAGGTATAATCCCTTGTTTTTTAAGGTTAGTCTGTGCAATCCTAGCAAAGCTTTTTGCAAGAATTATTTTACAACCCATAAATCTTGGTTCCATAGCTGCATGTTCTCTACTAGATCCTTCACCATAATTTTCATCTGCAATGGCTATCCAGTTAATATTATTCAAATTATAATATTTGGCAACTTCATATATATTTTCTGTTTTTCTGTTATCTGTATTAATTGCTTCACCAGTAGTTTCTGTAAAAGCATTTAATGCTCCAGAATACATATTTTGTGATATATTTTCTAAGTGCCCTCTAAATTTAAGCCATGGTCCAGCTGGAGAAACATGATCTGTTGTGCATTTTCCTTTTGTTTTTATCAGTATTCTGAGATCTTCCATTTCTTTATTGTTCCATTTTTTAAAAGGTTTCAATAGCTGCAATCTTTTGCTATTAGGATTAATAAAGATTTCTTTATTGATTTCTGGCACTTCAAAAGAATCAAAATCTAATGTTTTAACTTTTGCAAATCCTTTATCAGGTAATTCTGAACCTTTTGGTGGTTCAAATATAAATTTTTTATTATTATCAAGCATAATACTATCTGAAATAGGATTAAAATCTAGTTTTCCTGCAATAGCCAAAGCCGTAACAATTTCAGGACTAGCAACAAATGCTTCAGTTGCTGCATTCCCATCGTTACGCTTTGCAAAATTTCTATTAAAGGAAGTAATAATCGTATTTTTCTCACCATCATTTACATCGGATCTCTTCCATTGACCTATACATGGTCCACATGCATTGGCAAGTACTTCTCCACCAAGTTTTTCAAATATTTCTGTATATCCATCACGTTCCATTGTTGCCTTTATCTGGTTTGAGCCAGGAGTAATATAAAATTGTGATTTAGTTTTTAACCCTCTGTCTAGTGCTTGTTTTGCAATATGAGCCGCTCTTTCAATATCTTCATATGATGAGTTAGTACAGCTTCCAATTAATCCAACTTTTATATTATTTTGGTAATTATTTTTTTTAATTGCATCAGGCATTTCTGATA
>DTWI01000132.1 GCA_012963075.1 Fidelibacterota bacterium | reverse complement strand
CAATCGTGATCATACTGTTGAAGAGTCTCTTAATTACACTGCACTTTGGAATTCTGCTATGAATTTTTCCGACGATATGATGGAAGCCTTTAAATCTAAGGCTGAGAAGAGAGACCCTGATTTCCAGGGCTTAGTAAAAAAAAGGAAATACTTAGAAGATTAGATCTTGGGTTTCAAGATAAATAATAAAAATAATTAAGACTTTACTGGAAAAATAACATTACATGGGAATAATTATTCTTTCCGCCTTAGCTAGTGAAACTGAGCAGCTTAAATCTAAATATCAGGTAATATTGACGGGTGTTGGAAAGGTCAATGCTGCAATCGCTACTTCAAAAACTATCCACAAATACAATCCTGATTTAATCATAAATTATGGTTCAGCGGGATCTACAAAAAAAAATATTACCGGCTTGGTAGATTGTAAATATTTTATACAACGAGATATGGATTCTAGGGATTTAGGTTTTGAGTTAGGTCAAACTCCATATGAAAATTACCCATCAAAAATTATCGAAGTAGCCGATCATCCTGCAAATATTATTAATATGAATCTAACTTGTGCAACTGGAGACTCTTTTGTCGTCTCCAATCTAGAGTTAGATACAGATATTATTGATATGGAAGCTTATGCAATAGCAAAGGTTTGTTGTTTAGAAAAAATTCCTTTTTTATGTTTTAAATATATTTCTGATTTTGCCGATGAGAGTGCATCTGATGATTTTAGTCAAAATGTAAAAAATGGAGGTATTTTGTTTTCAACCTACCTTGAAAGTGTTTCAAGGCATCTGTAACAAACTATCTATCTTTAAGCCATTAGGTAGACAAAAATTTTCAGGATGAATATTAATGAGATCAATTAAAACTATTACTTGGCTTATTTTATAGCCTGCCTTAGTGCAGAGTGTGTCTGCTGATAATATTGTTCCGCCTGTTGCGAGTATGTCATCTATCAAAATTATTCTGCGGTTTTTTTGCTTCGCTTTTTTGACTTCCATTTCATTAAAACCATATTCAAGCTTGTATTTATTGGAAACTTTCGGTGGTGGTAACTTTCCAGATTTTCTCAGTAATGTCAGCCCAAAATTAAGTTTTGTTGCCATAGCAGATGCAAAAATAAAGCCTCTGGATTCAATACCTGCTAGTAAAGATGCATCATTATTGATTAGATCTATCATACCGTGAACGGCTTCTTTAAAAGCCTTTGGCTCTGATAATAATGGTGTAATATCCTTAAAGTTAACCCCTTGTTCTGGCCAATCAATGATGGAATCAACATATTCTTCCAGTTTCATTAGAAATATTTAGAAGACTAGATTTTGGGTTTCAGACTAACCCTGACGATAAAATAAACTAGCATTGATACCAAAAGCCCAATCAATGAGGGGGTTCCCCAATCTGGGGAATAGAAAGTGCTAGCAGCACCGACTATGTAAGCAATAAAGGCTGCAGGATTCCATTTTGCAATATTGTTGAAATGTTCTGAATGAAACTTTGCTCGATCAATCATGTAATACTCTACAATTACGGGTCCAATTAAAGGAGGAACAATACTCGCAAGTAAATTAATCCATTCCATAAAATTCTGATACAGGCCCAACCCAAGAATAGTACCTAAGGTCCCACAAATCACAGTCATAACATGTTTGGGTCTTTTGAAAATACTCGAGGTTTGAATGACTGGCAGATATAGATTTGCGTCACCAGTGGTCCACAGGGCAAGGCTCATGCCAATGATTCCTATCCAAGCAATGATCACTCCTTGGTTCATTAAGTAGGTTGTAAACATAAAATCGCCAGAAACTATTCCACCGAGTGCCCCTACTATTTGCAAAAACCACTGGGCAATAATAAGTACGATGAAGGGTATAGCAATAGCCACCCAAGTTTTTTTAGCAAAGCGCGTGTATTCAGGCATCACCACAGCACCGACAATCCATGAACCAATTACCAAATTAATTGCTTCAACGGTGGTGAGTGGGTTTT
>DTWI01000131.1 GCA_012963075.1 Fidelibacterota bacterium | reverse complement strand
TGCACATCTTCATCATCGGTTGTAACAAATATGTTTGCATCATATTCTGCAATAAATTTATTTTTTTCTTTGATAAATTGAAGGGATCGATTTGGAATGACAACAAAAGACATTATCTCCACTGAACCTGATTCTAAAGGACGCGTAAAAGAAGTCATGCGAAATTGATCAATATTACGATTTAAATTTCCTTGATTTCTGTTCTGAGGGAAAATTAAACCGACTAATACTATGCAAATAAGAAATTTCTTCACTATAATTCCATATCAAACTTAACTAATCCATCTCTAGTAAGTAATACTAAAAAATCTGAAAAGTAATTTATTTCAATAATATCACGTAAAAATAGAAAATCATAATGTTCCAATAGTTTTTTAGATCTTAAATCAATAGCAAATAATCCTCTTTCTGTTGCTATAAATATTAATTCTTCCAAGACCAAAATATCATTTACGGCACCATTAAAATATAAACTTGAGTTTACCATTAAATTTGATGGCTTTACACTGTCATTGTATATACCATTCTCATTAGAAAAATATACTTTCTTATCTTTATAGAACGCTGCTTTTATACCTTTAGATTTAGCATTATATCTCATAACCAAAATTTCATTCCAATCTTGATTGGGCACATTAGGAATTTCATCTTCTAGCTTTGTTCTTGATTCTATATCAATCGCAAAGATATCACCAAAACCGTATCTTACATTGGAAGCCCAAACTTTATCATCTTTTAGTGCTAAATCAGTAATCATTGATTCAGAGCGAAATCTAGTAAATGAATCTTTTTTTGTATTATAAATAAGTACATAACCATTGAGTCCAAACCAGAATTCATTACCAACCTTTAACAGTGAAGATATAGCACGCCCATCAAATTGAAAATACTCTTCAGGTCTAAGCACTTCAGATGCATTGTGAACTATATCAAATTTTGTAATTCCTCCTTTACCCACAATCCATAGAAAATCATCATCAACAAAAACATCTCTTATCGAATTCGTCCCTAGGCCATGGAAAATTGGTTTAATTGACTTACTAAATTTATCTATCTGTAACAATGCTCCGTTGTCCAAACCAATCCAACTGAATTTGTGTTCTGATTTATAATAAGATTTATATTTTAAGAAATCTCCCCTACTATCTGACGCTCCATTGATAGTTAATAACCATGCATCCTCAACAAAATAATCATTAAAATTAAAGTTTGTTAGGTTCATATAATTATAAGAAATATCTCCCCAATTAACATTGGATTCATCTGGAGATGAATATGTTCCCAAATTAACACCGTTGATATGATCTAATTTTGTAAAATTAGGACCTGATCTAAGCCACAGATAATTATTGCTAGATCCAATATCTAAAATTCGCGTTTTGGTTAACGCAGATTTCTGCCATCCGCCTGTTTTTGAAAAACTATACTCTATAAATTTATCCCCAACAACCCACAATATTCCAGTATTTTCATCGAAATAAACATGTCTAATTGATTTTGAATGCAATCCTTGAGCTTGAGTGATTGGAATATCAAATTGTTCGGAAAATTTATTAAAACGCAGAATCCCTGCATTCTCAGTTCCAAAATAGAAATAAGTATTGTCTTCAGAAATCGAATTAATCCTACCGGACTGACTATATATCTCCCAATCAAACGGATCAAAATGATTGTCTGGTTGAGCAATTAAATAGTTAACGGAAAAAATTATAAATAGAGATAATTGAATTAATTTATTTTTTTTCTCTTCTGCCATAATTTGATCTTTTATAACCCTTTCTAATTTTTGATATATGCCCATTATCTAAGTGTATAATTACGTTTGCAAATTGTTTTAAGAAATAATCACTATGAGATGAAAGAAGGATTGTTGTTCCTAAGACATCATTCATTTTGAGTAATTTTCTTCGAAACATCATTTCATTTTTGTTGTCTATATATACACCATAATCATCAATCAACAAAACTCTTGGATCCTTCTCTAAACCAATAACAATTTTTAACCAATGTTTTTGTCCGTCGGATAATTTGTTAATAGCGGTATTCCAAATCATTTCTGAACTAAATGATGCAAAATGACGTTTCTGAATCTCTTTGTATTTTGATGGGAATGTTTTCTTCATAAGGTTTCTCGTTGAAAAATTAGAATCCAACATATTCGCATTTATATAATAAATTTCTTTTTCGCGTTTTACGTTTCCAAAAAGACTTTTTTTAAAGGGCGATCCTTGATATAATAAATCTCCTTTAGATTGAACTTCATGACCGGCAAGAATCCTCATTAAAGAAGTTTTACCAGACCCCAAGTCTCCACATATGCCATAAATTAATCCGTTGTGAAATTTTAGAGTATTGATATCTAAAACTTTTCTTTCACCATAATTCAGCAGCAGAGTGCTGATATTATAAATTTGCTTAAGCTCCATATTGCCTCCTTTTAGAGACAGCGAAACTATTCTTTTATAAACTTTCTAAATATTTCTCTGCATCCATAGCGGCCATGCATCCTGTTCCAGCCGCTGTAACTGCTTGTCTATAATAACTATCTTGCACATCTCCACATGCAAAAATTCCAGGAATATTCGTCGTCGTTGATTTACCTTTAGTCTGAATATATCCCTGTTCATCTAAATCGAGTACATTTTGGAAGTGTTTGGTGTTAGGATTATGCCCAATAGCATAAAAAACACCATCACAATTAAATTTGCTTTCTTCTTCGCTCAATGTATTGGTTAACAAGACACCACTAACTCCATCTTTTTGTGATCCAAAAATATCACTTACAACAACATTTTTGATAATATCAATCTTTGGATTATTTAGAGATCTATCGATCATTATTTTTGATGCTCGAAACTCTTCTCTACGATGAAGAATAGTAACTTTATTTGCAAATTTTGTTAGAAAATTTGCTTCTTCCATTGCTGAGTCTCCTCCACCTACAACTACTATCTCTTTGTCTTTAAAAAAATATCCATCGCAGGTAGCACAGGTACTTACTCCATACCCCATCAGTTCATTCTCTGCATCAAGGCCTAATAATCTTGCAGATGCACCAGTAGAAACAATAACTGATTTGGTAAGATATTCTTCATCTCCAACATAAACCCTTAATGGAGAACTTGAAAAATCCACTTTTGATACATGCTTATAAAAACATTGAGCTCCAAATTTCTGAGCTTGTTTACGAAATAAATCCATCATATCTGGCCCTAAAACTCCGTCTGGAAATCCAGGATAATTCTCCACATCTGTGGTGATAGTTAGTTGGCCACCAGGTTGGTTTCCTTCAAAAACAATTGGATCTAAATTAGCACGTGCTGCATAAATCGCAGCAGTAAGTCCAGCTGGACCAGAACCAATAATGATGGTTTTATGAATAGTTTTATCTGTCACTAAATTAATTTGTTTAATATTAACTTTTTATAATTTTGGTAATATTATCTACTAATGTCTGCTTAGATTGAAGACCAACTTCTTGTTGTGTTATTTCTCCATTACTAAAAAACAATAAAGTTGGTATACTACGAATACCGTATTTTACGGGTAATCCTTTAACTTCATCGACATTTACCTTACCTATAAGGACTTTATTGCCGAATTCATTAGAAATTTCATCTAGAATTGGTGTTATAGCTTTACATGGACCGCACCATTCAGCCCAAAAATCTAGAATTACAACTTTTTTTGAATTAATTACGAGCTTTTTAAAATTGCTATCTGTGATTTTGACAGTATTATTAGACATGAATTCCCTAAATTATATTTAAATAACTACCGAATTTATGAGAATAATTGACTTTGGGTAACAAAAAAATAAGATAAAACTAATTTTATCAGCTTAATACTCTTAGAAAACGTCTTTTTCCAACCTTAATTACAAGTTCACCACTATCTTTTTCAAGAACATGCGCTGGGTTGCTACAAACTTCTCCATCTATTTTAACCGCATTTTGTGTAATTAAACGCTTGGCTTCTGCCTTGCTTGAAACAAGATTCTGCGATAGAAGAACATCAATGATATTAGAATCGGTATCAATAGTGATGGTTGGAATGTCATCTGGAACATCTTTTTTAATAAATATTTGGTCAAATGCATCTTCAGCTTTCTTTGCTTTATTATCGTCGTAATAACGAGAAACTAAATCTCTTGCTAAATCTCGCTTGATATCACGTGGATTTATTGAAGAATCGCTCAATTTTTTATCAATAGAAGCTAATTTATCTTTGTCGGCAAAAACAGCTAATTTGTAGTATTTCTTAATCATATCATCACTAATTGATAATAATTTTCCATACATATCCTCTGGAGAATCGTCGAAAGCAATATAATTATCATATGATTTCGACATCTTCTCTACCCCATCAGTTCCCTCTAATAGAGGAAGAGTAATAATAATTTGAGGATCTTGATCATACTCTCTTTGTAAATCTCTACCAACTAATAAATTAAACTTTTGATCGGTACCACCTAATTCCACATCTGCATTAATTTCGACCGAATCCATTGCTTGCGCCAAAGGGTATAAAAATTCATGCATTGAAATAGGAATTTTAGATTCAAAACGTTTTGTAAAATCATCACGCTCAATCATACGAGCAACAGTATACTTACTACTCATTTTTATTACATCTTCGAATGTCATTTTGTTAAGCCAACTACTATTGAATAAGACTTTAAGGCTTTTTATATCAAGCACTACTTTAGATTGATTAATATAGGACTTTGCATTCATTTTTGCCTCATCTATGGTAAGCTGTGGACGTGTTTTATTGCGTTCAGAAGGATCTCCAATCATGGCTGTAAAATCACCAATAACTAGTATTGCTTGGTGCCCTAAATCTTGAAAGTCTCGTAGCTTTTGCAGTACAACAGCATGACCAATATGTAAATCTGGCCTACTAGGATCACAACCTAGCTTAATAGTAAGTGGCTTGTTCTCGTCGATAGATTGCTCTAATTTCTTACGAAAATCTTTAAGTGGAATAACTTCTTCTGTTCCCCTCGAAATGATTTCTAATTGGTCATCAACAGGTAAAAAACCCACTACTTTTTCCTCATTTCTCGTCGAGCTTCTCTTTCTAAGTCTTTGATTTTCAAGGCTTCTTTTTTCTGATATGTTTTTTTCCCTTTAGCAGTAGCGAACTCAACCTTTGCTACGCTGCCTTTAAAATACACTTTTAAAGGGACAATAGTTAATCCTTTTTGTGCAACAATATCTCTTAAGCGAAGGAGTTCTTTTTTATGTAGCAATAGTTCACGGTTTCTCGTCGGGTGATGTCCTTCAAATCCGGTGTGTGAATAATGGCTTATATGGGCTCCAATTAGCAAGATTTTGTTATCTTTTATAGCAATAAAACTATCCTTTAAATTTAGCTTTTTTTCGCGCAAACTTTTAACCTCGCTGCCTAAAAGAACCATGCCTGCTTCATAGCGATCAATGATAGTATAGCGATAAAATGCTTTTTTATTGTTACTAATTATCTCTATATTCTTATCCATAAAAAAAGTTAAGTGATTTTATAATTATTTTCTTAAATTTAAATATTGTTGAATATAAGAAGTTTTCAACATCATGTGGAAAATAATTGTGTGTTAATATATTTTGTATCATATTTTAATAAAAAGTTTAAAAAGAAGTTATCAATATGAGTAGTATTTACAAACGAAAAAGAAATGGAAAAAATGATGGATATGTTATGTATTCAATTTATGCGTACGATCCATTAAAAAATAAAAAAAGATATTTTAATATAACTTTGGGAAAACTCGGCCCTACCCTAACTTGGAATGATTGCTTAAAACAGCAAAAAGAATTAAATCGAATATTTGACATCAAAAAAGGCGGCAAAGAAGAGCTCACCCTCAATAATGCAATAAAAACCTACCTACAGCATAAAAAAATTCATTTTAGGACAAAACCACCGAAGTCATCCACGATTACGCTAATTTCTTATCATTTAAAAACTTTTGAAAATACCATAGCTACCCGATATGGACGAGGCATTATGATTAAACACCTCTCTCCTTCAATTTTAGAGTGGTATTGGAACATAAGAAAAGAAAAATTAAAGCCTAGTTCTATAATAGTTCATAAAAGAATCGTAGATAGTTTCTTAGGCTGGACTAAAAGCTAACTATTGAGCGAGTGACGAGATTCGAACTCGCGACCCCAACCTTGGCAAGGTTATGCT
>DTWI01000130.1 GCA_012963075.1 Fidelibacterota bacterium | reverse complement strand
TTCTATGATTGTTGAATTATCTCCATCATGAGCCATACTATATAAATGAGCATAAGCCTTGCTTTTACTGAATGGCTTACTGTTCCAGACCATATCATTAAACATCTCCTTAGGTACTCGTACGAAATAATCATTATTCCATTTTTTACTCATAATTAAACACCTCTGTATTTGTGCTGTGTTGTTTTACTTTATTAGGACAATTAGTCCTTCTATATAATGGGGGATATGGACATTTTTAAGGAATTTTCCTCAAAAATGGAATTATTTAGGAATTAAGGGATTTTGTAAGTCTCTTTATTGCGTCAGTTAGGGAATTATAAATTATTTTTTCTTTGTTGGACATTTTTACCTTTTCAATTTTATTAATTGCTGTTTTTAGTGTTTCTACAGCACGCTTGAGAGTCTTTTCTAGTGATCTTGGCTCTATCCCTAATTTTTTTGCAGTAGTAGTTAGATCGAATTGATTATTTCTCCATTCAGTAAAGTAGGTGTATTGTTTAGCGGTTAAAATTTGACCAAGATTAGAAACCAAGTCTGCATAATCATTCATAATTACATATGGATCTCTAGATGGTGTTGGTTGATGATGTTTTTTTATAACCCGTTTATTATACTTACCCGATTTGACCGTTGAGCTATGTCTAAGCTCCCTAAGCTCTTTTTCTTGTTTTTGTTTATTTTCGATGTGTTTCTTTATTACTCTCTTTTTACCCCATTTCCGCAAAATGGGAATTGCATTTTGGAGATCAATATATTCGGAACTAAGTGTGTCATAATTCCATTTAAGATCTTTAATCATTTGATTATCTATCTTCATTATTTTGATGAGTATCTTTTGTTTTTCCTTTAACTCAATTAGTTCTTTACGAAGTTTATCTGTTTCTTTTTTAAAGCAATCCACTTTCCACCTTAAGTCATCTACTGAATGACCTTTCAAAGATTTGCTAATGTCTTTTTTGGGCGATTTGCTCATGTCAAAATTTACTATAACTAATTAAAGGGGTTTTTGTTTATAGATATTTACCACTATTATGGTGTTAAATTTCTCTGCTGAAATATTTATTTTTTCGTTCATACAGTACCAGTAGTACCCACTGATTTATAAAATATTTTTTGGAGGATGCCATAAAACGTTTAATACTCAGTTTAATTTTTTTTTGTAACAATCCCATTTACTTACGCTCAACAAACCTACGTCCCCGATGACCCTGGGGACAGTTGGCAGTCTCATCTCTATTATCCATTTGTTAAATCTGATAAAACAGGTAGCGAGATAGCAGTATAATAATTTTTAGCTGTAATTATTTGATTCAAGTAATATAATAGACAAACAGAAATTATGATGGTGGCCATACGACATTACTTGTGTAGCTACACAATGCACAATATTACTCATATAGGAGCACTATTTGATGATTTCGTCAAGTATTAACTGTTATACCACTTCTTGCCAGACCTCACCCTTGGGATTAGTATGAAAAAGCTAGAGATAAAATTGCATTTGATAACCTGACCCCTCTTTACCCAGACAAACAATTAATAATGGAAGTAG
>DTWI01000129.1 GCA_012963075.1 Fidelibacterota bacterium | reverse complement strand
TCTAATTTTTCAATTTCTTCAATCCTAGAATTAGAAGTATTCTTTTTGCTAGTCAATTTGTCAAGCTCTTTTGAGTAAATAGACTTTATATTGCTTAAATCTTTCTTAGCAATATCAATATACCTTGAAAATTCTTTCTGAATATCACTTCCCTCTCTTAATCTCATCACCATAACCTGATCTGTCGCTATTCTAATAGCTTTAAGGATTTTATTATCAAAAACCTTACCTAATGTAGAAAATCTAACTAAATCGTTACTAGAGAAAAGCTGGCTATAGTTTAATTTTAGATTATATTTCTTTTCTATATCTCTATAGGCTTTAAGAAAACTCTCTATCTTATGATTATTCACTTTGAATCGATTTTTAGAATCGATTTTTATACTTAGAGTTACAGAACCTCTTTTTAATTTTTCTTTTAGAAATTTTCTAATTTTATATTCTGTTTCTCCAGATAAGTCAAAATATCTTGTTTGCAATTCAAAATATCTAGAATTAAAAGATCTAATCTCTACATCAATAGAAACAGATTTATCTTCGTAATGGCCAAAACCAAAACCTGTCATACTAACTAACATTATTTTTTGAGTAGTCCTTTATTTTTTTTCAGCTAATCTTGCTGCCTTACCAGAAAGACTTCTTAGATAGTATAATTTAGCTTTTCTTACCTTGTTAACCTTGTTAACCTTGATAGAAGCTATACTAGGAGAGTGAAGAGGAAAGATTCTTTCAACGCCCACGCCATTAGAAACTTTTCTAACAGTAATTGTTTCTCCAACGCCAGAACCTTTTCTTGCAATTACTGTACCTTTAAAAAGCTGTTGACGAACTTTTTGTCCTTCCTTTACATTGACATTAATTGACAATATATCGCCAGGTTTAAAGTTTGGAATTTTCTTTGAATTTTCTTTACTCATTTATTTTTTTCTTTATATTTCTTCCAAAGATCAGGTCTTCTGTCTTTAGTTACCTCAATTTTTTTACTATTTTTCCAATCTTCAATTAATTGATGATTACCAGATAACAGTACATCAGGTACTTTTAATCCATCAATCTCATTTGGTCGCGTAAAATAAGGAGCATCAAGTAAATCGTCAACAAAAGAATCTGTCATTGCTGAATTTAAATCATTAAGAACTCCCGGCACTAATCGAATAATTGAATCGAAGACTATCATAGAAGAAAGTTCTCCATTTGAAATAATATAGTCTCCTATTGAAATTTCAGAATCAACATATTTATCAATTACCCTCTGGTCTATGCCTTTATAATGACCACAAATAAAAATCAATGAATTTTCTTTACTCAAGCTTTCAGAAATTGAGTGCTCAAGAATTTTACCTTTTGGAGAAGGAAAAATTATCTTTGGCTTATGGAAAGATTTATCAATACAATGCTCTATAGCTTTAAACAAAGGCTCACACATCATAACCATTCCACTCCCTCCACCGTAAGGTTTATCATCAATTTGTTTGTGTTCATTATTTGAGAAATTCCTAAGGTTAATAATGTCAATATTAACCAGATTTTTCTTTATTCCTTGGTTTGAAATATTGTTTCTAATTAGAGTTTCAACTAATTCTGGAAAGGGAGTAATAAAATAGATATTCATTATTAATAGCCTAAAATTTATTCAATTACATCAAGTCTTGCTTTCTTGCCGCCTTCTTTAGCATTGATAGCAAATAATATTGTTCTAATTGCAGAAATATTTCTTCCACTTTTTCCAATAACTTTACCAAAATCATCTTTAGCAACTTTTAATTCAAGAATAATCTGATTTTCTGTCTCAACCTCTTTGATATCAACTTCTTCAGGACTATCCACTAGTTCACTAATAATTGCCTTAATAAGATCCGTCAATTCCATCATACCTCCTCATTATAATATCAAATCTCTGATTAAGATTTTTTTTCAGCTGGAGCTTCTTCTACCACTTCTTCAGCAGGTGCTTCTTCGGCTGGAGCTTCTTCTACCACTTCTTCAGCAGGTGC
>DTWI01000128.1 GCA_012963075.1 Fidelibacterota bacterium | reverse complement strand
TATTCCCATAGGAGAGGGAACTTACAACAAATTGACTATTATCCTAATATTAATGGAGTGGGCGATGCAGGATTTGAACCTGCGACCTCCTGCATGTAAAACCAAAGGCTTACTCGTCGACAAACTCAAAAAAATCCATAGATAGAAATAAAGTTTTTGTAAATTGGAGGGGGAGAATGATACCCTGAAAAAGGTTTTAAATAAATAACTTATTTTCTGTTAGAGATTTTTTCCCTTCTTCATAACCAATATCAATTAGTTCTTTTGCCCTATGAAAATCCCAACCTTTAAATTGATCTATTGGGGGTTCAATGAGTAAGTCTGGTTTATTGAGTTTAAAACTGAGGTGAGCGATATTGTTTAAAACAATTTTTACTGAGCGATCAATGATATCAATAATATTATATTTCTCATTTTTTTTCTTAGATGATTTTAATCCATAAAGATTTACTGCTATAGTATGATCTGCGCCCATTTTAATAACAGATTCTAGTGGTACAGGATCTATTAATCCACCATCAACACAAAGTCTGTCATTGATATATGTAGGATTTAATACTCCTGGTATAGCAATGCTGGCTTTGATTGCATTAATTAAATCTCCAGAGTTGCATTCTATTTTTTCATTTTTAACAATATCTGTTGTTACTGTAGTAAGGGGAATATTTAGCTCTTCAAATGTGGTGATATCAGTAAGCTTTTTAAAAGCTTTTATTACTTCATTGCCATTCATTACTGCCAATTTTGGATAGATAGGATCCAATTTGAATAAGACATCTTTTATAAAACTATTCTTGCTTTTTATTTCTTCTTCGAATTGAGTAAGGTTTCCAGACGCGTATAAAGCTCCTATAAAAGACCCAATACTAGTTCCAGATATAAAATCGATAGGAATGTTTAATTCGTCGATAGCTTTCAATACTCCAATATGCGCATATCCTCGTGCAGCACCGCCACCTAAAGCTAATCCTATTTTAATGTTTTTGTTATGATTCATTTAGTATTATATGACTAATTAATAATAAAAAAGATAAAAAATGAAGTAGCTATTTTCGAGAATATTCTCATACTCAAATTTACAAAAAATTGCCCAAGATTGTGTGTGGGTTTTATATATACTTTGGTACCCCCCTCGAATGTTATTCAGGATTATATTATTAGGTTGATGTATTATTTAAGGCTATCTCTTAATGTGGTTGCCCAATCCATGATTTCTTTTTTTTCACTTTCAGAAAGTTTGGCATTAGAATGTATTAAAGCATAAGATGATATTGGCATTTTATCATTTTTAACCTGACTAATAAGAAATTTTAATTTACTTTTTTGTTTTCGGTTTGAATACGCACCAAATTCACTAAAATTTAATTCTTTTTTACCTTCGTTAATGTGTCTTTCTACAAACAAACTTACAGGTTGAATTTTATCATACCAATGGTACTTGGTGTTATTGCTATGACAATCGTAACAAGATTCATTTAACAATGTTTGGATGTTTTGAGGAACCTCAAAAATTTTGGTGACATCTGTTTCAAAAATTTCAGTACTTTGATTGCGGTTTGTGGGTATAAATTGTATACACGCAAACACAATCAATAAAAAAAGTATTATTTTTTTAAAAACCTTCACTTAGTTCATTTGCTTTTGCACTTTACCACATTTAAGCATTTTACTGCCATAGAAAGGATTTTTAATTTCGTCAGTTTCACTCAGCCACATTGCCCCTTTGGGATTGTTATACATGGGGCAAAAAGTTTCGTATAAAGTTGTGCCAGTTTCTATTCCTAACAACGCAATTAAATCTTTTACATCATTACTCAACACTTCAAAATGTTCTCTTTGGTGGTCTATAGGGCTTTTTACAATGTGTTCAGCTTGTTCTTTTGCATTTTCAACAATTTCCATATACTCTTTGTGTTCATCTTCAGTTAATTGAGATATGTTAAAATTTGAAAATGCAGCAAGAATAGCATTACCAGCTTCAGCTGCTTTCTCTTTATTATCTTCTGTTAATGCATTTTTTAATTGTAAGTAAGCATCAATAATTTCAGAAGTACTTGAGTTGTTTTGTATAGAGGCAGCTTTAGTTGCACTTTCAGATGAATTATTCACCATACTACCATTCCCATCGTTGTGATGATTATTAGTTTCTTCCATATGTATTTCATTTGATTCGTCTTGTGTTTGAGGGAATAGGAAGGTTAACAAAAGAAACGTTGTTAGTAATATTTTTCTCATACTCAAATTTACAAAAAATTGCCCAAGATTGTGATTCTGGTTTTATTTAAGATTTTATTTTATAGAAGAAATCAGGTATATTTATTTAATATGAAGGAAATTGTTATCGAAGGTTACAATTTATCAAAACAAATTCTTCATGGAATGACACCCGAACAATATCTTTCTTTATTAAAATTTCAAAATTTTAAATGTTATTTGAGTGGTATTGAATTCAAATATGATGAAGAAAAAATGAAATTTGTAGATATTAATGGTAAAGCTCCCCCAATTGATCATGATCATGCCTCTGGTTTCATAAGAGGTATATTATCTGAAAAAGTTAACTGGTTAGAAAGACAATGGGATATGGGATCATATGGAAAACTTCCAAAACCTAAAGAACTAACTGAATATCAAGATACTCCTCCCGCATTTAAGGTTTTTGGGAAAGTAACCTACAAATAATATGGTACGAGCTAAAAATATTGAAAATCTTAACACTGAAAAAAAAGGAATTACAATTCTTAGAT
>DTWI01000127.1 GCA_012963075.1 Fidelibacterota bacterium | reverse complement strand
TTTTGAATCAGTCAGGTTTCAAAGATATTAAAGTTTCTTCAAGACAAGTTTATGTAGATGATTCTAATCCTGAATGGGTAGAGGGGTTTACCAAAAATACATTTACAGCAATGATTAAAGGGATTTCAGAAGAAGCTGTATCAAAAAACCTCATTAGTAAAATAGAATTTGAAAAAGGAATTAAGGATCTAAATAGAACAGCCGAAGGTGGAGGTACTTTCTGCTACACTTTTTTCAAAGGAATTGGAACAAAAGAATAAAGTGTGTCAATTAAATCGGGGATGATGCTTTTGCTTAAATGAAACGTCTTTGGCTTATATTACCCCTCTTGTTTGTCTTTTCTTGTGAGGATAATGACAAAAAGAACTGTATTGATGAATCAAAGATAACAAATCTCCCATGCGACTTGGTTTATGACCCGGTTTGTGGCTGTGATGGCGTAACCTATTCAAATGATTGTTTTGCTGAAAATTCAGGTGTTACAGAATGGACTGAAGGTAAGTGCGACTAAATGAAACACCTATGGTTCAATTAAGCCCCGCAAAGCGGGGTTTTTTGTTTATACCCCCACACATTGTAGGGTGATTATTTGTAGATTTTAGAAAAATTAAAAGTGAACCATTAGAGTCAAATAATTATTTCCATTTTTTGATCCGAACTCTACAAGATAATTATCTTTAAACAAGCGAATGATTGGTTTGATTGATCCATTTATGTTTTGAATGATAAACCATGTTGACAAGCCATTAAAGTCAATTAGGTAAGGACTAAATCCTAATCTCATTTCATATGATTGTTCACCATCGTAATAGTCTATCATTTGTGCTATATACCATCTTCTATTTTCCCAATCACCTTGCAAGCCTAAATGATATTTTTTGTTAAAACTAAGATTGCTTAAGATATACATATTTGCTTGAGAACCAACTTTATTCCATCTTTTTAATAACCAATTAGAATTAATCATTAAATCTTCATTCATCGGTGTTTTTAATATTCTACCCCCAACAAGCCAATTGTGTCTAATACTGTATCCTAATCTTAGATCTTCCATAGAATTATTTTTCACATACCATAGTATTCTTCCAGATTTGAATGTTGTGGGGTGAGAAAAAACTATATTTAGCAAGAAGAATAAGCTGAATGCAATCATTTTTATTTTATTCATAATTAGCTAAAGATATTCAAAATTGGTGTTAACAGATAAGACACAAATCCTCCAATCAAAAAAATGGATGAAGACAAATAAAACATTCTTCTATTGAACTTTCCTGTTATAGTACATCCAAACTCTCCTGACTCTACATCGCATGCAATTTCATTTGTTTTTCTAAATGTCAAGTATCCATTAAACCCAATTAATGCACCTGATAAAACAAATATCCATTCTTTATGCATAGATAATGGAATAAGCCATGGAAATATTGTTAATAATGTACCAACTGATGCACCTCCTGCAATTGTTGCTACAACCATTGGAAGGACACAGCAAACCAATGTACCTGATGAAGTAAAAAGGGTAAGAACACTAATAATTTTCTCTCTCATTTCTTACCCCCCTTCTTTTGTTTTTGTTGTGATTTAGTTTTATCAACAGGAGGCATAGAAAACAATTCTATCTTATTCCCATTCGGATTATGATAAATATCCTCTACTTCATATCCAGCATCAGTTATTGCTGATATGGCATCATCCAACACAACATTAGAATCTTGTTTTATAGCAACCAATGTGTATTGATTTTCAATATCAACATATACCCCCTTTTTGTGCTTTTTTTTGTCAATAAAGTCAAGTTTAGATAGGCTTTTTTGTAAGCCTTGTGCACAAAAAGAACAAACCAGCCCTTTTACTTTAAAAACAATTTCATTTTGTTTGATGCTTACTTTTGCTTTTTCAATTTCAATTGTTTGACTATTTACTACACTAATTACATAAATAAGCAGAACAAATATTTTTACTTTTAACATCTTTTTAATCCTTTCAATATTATTGTTATACCTTTTTTAAAAAAGGTGAAATACTAATGAAGGATTAAATCAACAAAGAAGAGGGGTTGTATTCGAAGTGTTTTTGTATAAATGATTAAAATTTAAATTGATGCATATGTCAGACACACTTAGAGGAAGTGTGCAGACTTTAGGTAAATGAAAAGCATAATTGCTTTTGAAATCATTACTATCCAAGATAGAATGGGACATATCTTGTGGTAAACTTTGTTCATAACATGCACCAGACACAGCATCACAATTATGTTTACTTTCTAATCCTGAATTGCAACATGAGTACTCAATATCCTCACAGCATTTCATATTGCAATTGCTTGCAAAAAAATTAGCGAAGGGATAGAAAATGATTGATACTAAAAGAATTATTTTTGTTGCTACCATATAATAATGTACTAAAGTATTTAATATAAGTTCCACCTTCG
>DTWI01000126.1 GCA_012963075.1 Fidelibacterota bacterium | reverse complement strand
GTGGGTATTTTTCGGATTACTTCCTCTGCATGGCTGGGGCCGTATAAAGAAACAATACTTACGTCTTTTCCAACTGTTACTTCACTAATTACAGAACTCATGGTCAATAATGTGTTAGTTTCTAACCCTTTGGAAATATTAACTATAATTACATTATCAACTATGAAGTCAACAGCTCGAGATACTAATTCACGAACACTGTGTGATGGGACAGCAACAACTATCATTTGTGATCCCTTTATCGCCGAATCCAAATCAGACGTAAACTTGATTTCATCGGAAAATGTTAAATCAGCAAAGAAGGGATGTTTCCTGTTATCCTCCAAGGCTTTCACTTTTTCAGCATACCGTTGCCACAAAATGACTTCATGGCCATTTTGAGTTAATAATTCACCTATTGCTGAACCCCAGCTGCCCGTACCTAAAACAGATATTTTAATCATTAATTGAAGCGATAATAGATTAGTTTAAATAATTGTATGTTATACTTTATATATGCTATCTATTAAATCTGCGTATTTTTCTTCAACTACTTTACGTTTTACTTTAAGTGTAGGTGTTAATTCACCAGATTCAACAGACCATTCATCAGCAACTAATTTAAATTTCTTAACCGTTTCATAATGGGCGAATCCTGCCATGGCCTTACTGATTTCATTTTCAAACAATTTGACTGTGCGTTCATCTTGAATTATATCACCATCAATTCCTTGCTCGTGCGCCCATTCTGTCAATGTTTCTTGTGCTGCGACAATCAAAGCAGAAACAAAATTTCTTCGATCTCCTAATACAACAACATGTTCAATGTATTTTGATGATATGAGGGCGATTTCCATGGGTGCCGGAGGGATATTTTTCCCTCCCGAAGTAACAATAATATTCTTTTTTCTGTCAGTAATCCGCAAAAACCCATCCTCATCGAATTCACCTATATCACCCGTATAGAACCAGCCGTCTTCGTCGATGGCTTCTCTGGTTGCTGCTTCATTGTTATAGTAGCCCAGCATTACATTTTCACCACGGCAAATAATTTCGCCATCCTCAGCAATTTTTACCTCTACACCCTCAATCGGCTTACCAACTGTACCAAATTTTACATGCTCAAGTCTATTATTTGTAATTACAGGGCTTGTTTCGGTTAATCCATATCCTTCAAGTATAATTATATTTGCAGCAGCAAAAAATTCTGCTATTTCCTGGGATAATGGTGCTCCACCGGAGACAAAGAATCTTAACCGTCCGCCAACTCGTTCCTTAATTTTTGAAAATACCAATTTTTCAGCTAAGGCAAATTTGAAACCTAACCATCCACTGGGACGACTGCTTTTACAAATGTAAGGCATGGCTTCTTTACCAACACTGATAGCCCACCAGAAAATCTTTTGACGTAAAGGAGGATCGTTGCTCACTTTATCAAGAATTTTAGCATACATTTTCTCGTAAAGACGGGGAACACTGGCCATGATAGTTGGCTTAACTTCTCCCATATTTTCAGCAACTTTATCAATGCTTTCTGCATAATAAACATGTCCACCAGATGTTAAACCTGTGAAATGTCCTACCATGCGTTCAAAGACATGGCTCAATGGTAGGAAAGACAGAAACACATCACTTTTGTCTACATGGATAGATTTTTTACCGCTTTTGATATTGGAAATCAAATTGTT
>DTWI01000125.1 GCA_012963075.1 Fidelibacterota bacterium | reverse complement strand
ATGTATGAAAGAGTTACAACAGAAAGTGAAGAAGAAAGACAAAAATTTAAAGCACATGAACTTTTAGTAAAGCTTGTTGAAGATGGAAGATTAGGTCAAAAAACGGGTTCAGGATGGTATAAAAAAGAAGGAAAACAGATTCTTTCATTAGATTTTGATACTATGGAATATACGCCTACTAAAAAGAGTAGATTTGATACAATTAGGGTAGGAAAAGGTATTAAAAATCTAAAGAAAAGGTTAGAAGCAATAACATTTTTAGATGATAAAGGGGCAAAATTTTTATGGGAATGTAATGCCCCAATGCTAACCTACACTGCAGAAATGATTCCAGAAATTGCTGATAGCATTATTGAAATTGATAATACTATGAAATGGGGGTTTACAAGGCAGATAGGGATATTTGAATCTTGGGATGCTATTGGAGTTGAGAGATCTGTTGATAGAATGAAAGCAGAAAATAGAAAAGTCCCTACTTGGGTTGAAGAGATGCTCGACTCAGGAAGAAAATCATTTTATGAAACTAAAAATGGAAAAATGACTTATTGGTGTCCATTAAAAAAGAAAGCATTAGAATACAAGCCAAATAAAAAAACACTAAATCTTAATTTGTATAGAAATTCAAAAAATACTTTGAAAAGAGATTGGAGTGCTAGCATTCATGATATTGGAGATGGAGTACTAAACGTAGAATTCCACTCAATTTTTGTTCCACAAATGAATCCTATTGATCGATCAATGGTTGAAATTATGTCGCATGCTATGGATTTACTTGACACTGGAAAGTATAAAGGAATGGTTGTTGGACATGAAGGCCAGAATTGGTCTGCTGGGGCAAATGTTAATGATTTTAAGATGGCTATAGATACGGATAATCTACAATTAATGGAACTTGGTACTAAACAAATGCAAGATTTAACTCAAAGAATTAGACATTCAAAATATCCAGTTGTTACGTGTCCATTTAATTTCGCTTTAGGTGGAGGTTTAGAGTTCTATGCTTGTTCATCTCATACGGTAGCATCAGGAGAATTGTATGCTGGTTTAGTTGAAGCAGGTGTAGGGCTTGTACCTGGAGCAGGCGGCCATTTAAGAGTAATTCTTAATTTGCTTGAAAATAATGATGCTAAAAATGTTAATATGCTTATTGCTAGAAAGGCTGTTGAAGTAATTAATCCATTAAGTGTATCTCGAAGTGCGACTGATGCAGTAAAGAAAGGCTTTCTTAGAAAAAGTGATACCATATCAATGAATTCTGATCACTTATTAGCAATTGGAAAGCAAAAAGTTCTTGAAATGAATGACAATGGTTATAAACCTCCAAAATATAGAGATGATCTAACGATGCCTGGAATGCCTCTTAGAACAATGGTCCAAGTAAATACTAAAATGATGAGAGCACAAGGTAAAATATCTGAACACGATGAATTAATTGCTTTAAAAACTGCTGATATCATCAGTGGCGGTAAGAAAGGTGGTTTTATGTCCAAAGTAGATGAACAATATATATTAGATATCGAAAGAGAAGCTTTTATGTCTTTAGCTGGTGAAACTAAAACCCAAGAACGTATTAATCACTTTTTAAAAACTGGTAAACCCCTCAGAAACTAGATTTTTAATTAAGATTTCTTTTCCAAAAGAATTCTGTTTTTTGTAAATTCTGCACCAAAATCTAATCATTAGAGGATAAAAAAATATGGCAAAGTGGTCCAAAAAAATGTTTATTAATCACATAAATGAAACATGTGAAAATGATGTAGTTATGATATGTTTAGAATTGATTGATTTTTCGGAAAAAACATCAGACGAACTATCATGGGGTACAGGAGAAGATTTTGGGACAATGACATATAGATGTAATTCTGATTATGGATTGCTACCATTGTTTAGATTATCATCAAATGGAAAGATCAACCTTCAACTAAATTTCTTAAGAAGTAAAAATTTACACAAACAAGTTCTTCAAGATATGATTATTAAATTTGAATCTAATTTTTTAAGAGATTATGATAAAGAATCATACCCTTCTGATTCTTATGAACCGTTAGAAGACCTAATCTGTACTAATAAACAATTGCATTCATTTATGAAAGCTATTGAAGGCTGTATTTACAGATTAAAGCAATAAATGAATCTTAAAGTAAAATCAAAAAAGATAAATGATTTCACTTATGAATTATCTATTTCTATCGCATGGAAAGATATTAAAAGTGATTTCGAATCTTCTAAGAAAAAAGTCGCCAAAGGAACAAAAATATCTGGTTTTAGAAAAGGTAAAATTCCAGAGAATATTCTTATGTCCCAATATTTACCGAATATTGAATTAGCATTCGTACAGGATTTTTGTGAAAAATATTATATCCTATCTTTGCAAAAAGAAAAATTAAACCCTATTAACCAAGCTAATTTGAAAGATATAGATTTTTCATATGAAAATGATCTTTCTTTTAAAGCTGAATTTGAGATAGAGCCTAAAATTTTACTTCCTAAATTTAAAAAGAATATGGTTTCTGTAGAAAGAGTAAATTTTATTTCTAATGATAAAGAAGTTGAAGATACAATTAATAATATTTTAATGTCACAAAGCGAAATCAAAAAAATTGATAAAGGATCTGAAGATGGAGATTTTATGTTAGCTGATTTCCAAGAAATAGATTCTTCTGGTCTTCCTATTATAGGACAAAAAATTGATAAAAAATTTATTGCTATTGGACAAGAGCCTATTACCGGAGCCAATAAAGAAGTTTTATTAAACAAGAATATTGGAGATGAAGTCCTGGTTAATATTGATTCGGAAAATGGTAATAAAATTTTTAAAGTTTCAATTCATTCTATTGAAAGAAGAATTCCACCAAAATTAGACAAAGATCTTGTTAAAAAAATAGATCCAAATTGTGATAGCGTTGATCAATGGAGAACAAATATTAAAGAAAGTATTGAAAAAGAATATGAAAAAAAGTCTGAAGAAATGTTTAATTCTGGAGTAATTGATCAATTTATTAAAGTAGTTGATCCTATTCTTCCTTCTTCTATGTTTGATTCATATCTAGAGAATATTATTAATGAAGTTAAAGCTAGTCCACAAGGAAAGAGCCTTGATGAAAATACAATAAGAGAACAATATAAAACTTTTGCTGAAAATAATTTAAAATGGTTTCTAATAAGAAAAGTTATTATTCAGGATTTGAAATTTGAAATCGAAAACAATGAAATAGAAATTTTTATTGCTAATGCTATTGAAAATAATCAAGATCAAAAAACTGAGATTGAAAGATTTTATAAAAAAAAATCTAATCGAAATAAGTTATTAGATGATCTCCTTGATAGCAAAATATTAGATTTATTAAAGGAAAATTCAAAGGTTGTGGAAAAAGATATGCAAACCTCTGATTTACACCACCACCATAATCACCAATAATTGAATGGAAAAATTTACTGGATTAATTGGCATATTTACTTTGTTGGGCATCGCTGTTCTTTTATCAAATAATAGAAAAAAGATTAACTTGCGTACCGTTTTTTCAGGACTAGCATTACAGTTTATACTTGCTTTTTTTATACTTGGTACTTCATTGGGTGAACCTGTTTTTAGAGCTTTAGATAATGCTATTACTACGCTAGTTAGTTTTTCAGATGCTGGTAGTACTTTTCTTTTTAGATCTTATATTTCTGATACTTATCATCCATCTTTAGAAAATTTTGCATTTCGTACATTACCAACAATTATCTTTTTTTCAAGCTTAATAAGCGTCTTATATCATTTTGGAATAATACAAAAAATTGTAAAGATGTTTGCAAAAATATTTCAAAAAACAATGTTTATCAGTGGAACAGAATCGCTAAGTGTTTCGGGGAATATTTTTCTTGGTCAAACAGAGGCTCCATTAATGGTAAAACCATTTGTTGATAAAATGACTAAATCAGAATTGATGGCACTTATGACAGGCGGATTTGCTACAGCCGCTGGAGGGATTTTAGCTATTTATGTTAGTTGGTTATCAGACATCCCAGGTATTGCTGGTCACTTATTAACTGCTTCGGTAATGTCAGCACCCGCTGCTTTAGTAATGGCTAAGATTATTTATCCAGAGGTGGAAAAATCTAATACTATGGGGGATTTAAATATTGAGATTGAACAGACTACTACCAATGCAATGGAAGCACTCGGGAATGGTGCTACTACAGGTTTAAAGTTAGCAGCTAATATTGCTGCTATGCTTATTGCTTTCTTATCTTTCGTGGCAATGATAAACTATTTATTACTATTTTTAGGAACATCGATGGAAGCTATTTTTGGTTTTCTTTTTAAACCATTAGCATGGACTATGGGAGTTCCATGGTCAGAAGCTGGTGTCTTAGGTACATTGATGGGCAAAAAAATTGTTTTGACAGAACTAATTGCTTATGGTGATTTACAACAAATAGTAGCCGAGGGACTTATCTCTGAAAGAACAACCATTATTGCAAGTTATGCTCTGTGTGGTTTCGCAAATTTTGGCTCTATTGGTATACAATTAGGAGGAATTGGTGCAATAGCTCCTAATCGAAGAGGAGATCTTGCACGACTAGTCACAAAAGCAATGATAGGTGGTGCTTTAGCATCCTGGTTAACTGCAACAATTGCAGGTCTACTTTTATAGTCAGAAAATAACTCAAAAATTTTTTATTTTTTGCTTGGTAATCTCTCTCAATAATAATAATTTGCGAGGCTTTGCGTAAAAAAAATTGTTACGCATACTTTTTTAGATATTTGAAAATTTGATATATGTAGAACCTTTGTCTTTTAATCCTGGAGTTAGACAAACAAACTTACAATAAATTACAATTGAGAGTTTGATCCTGGCT
>DTWI01000124.1 GCA_012963075.1 Fidelibacterota bacterium | reverse complement strand
GCTTTAGGTAAAATATTTTTCATATGTTTTAATTTTTTATATGAAGTGGCTGCACTTAAGCCTATTTTTTTACTTCCATAACCGCGTTTTTTTAGTCCTGTCAATTGCCATTTGACTAAATCAACTGGAGGTCCAATATCGACTGTTCCTTGATCAGGATAAGCGCCATCTGCATGAGGATAATCAAAATAATACTCACCATCAGTTATCCACCAGCTTTTGACCAATTCTAAATCTAAACCTGGGTAAAACCAATGAATAGCCATTTTATCAGTGGGAATAAAACATGCAAAAGGTCTTTCTGTAGTGCTGTGGAATAATCCAGTATAATAAATAATATTCCAACGATCAGTGATCAGTATTCCGTCAAGTCCCTTTTCACCTAATTTTTTTTGTAGGACCTTAACTCTACCCTTATGCCACTCAAGAGGAAGTCGGTCAATGGTAGCAGGTTGCGGGTGAGCTGCATTATCAACTAATAACTTTATTGATTTTCCTGATACTTGTGGCAATTTTGTTGCATCTGATTTTTTATTAAATCCTAACGTTAATGCACCAACAGTTGCTATACCTGAACCTTTTATAAATTGTCTACGATTGATCATAATTTTCCTCCTTCATTTACAATAATAATAAATCATAATAATATATTTAATATACATTATATTATGTAATTAAACATCATATAGATAATTAGAGGTGAAAAATTAATAGTTTATGAAAATTACTAATATTGAAAGTATTCCATATGCCATACCTGTAAAAAACTTTACGGATGCATATACAGATTTTACACATTCAAGTGCTGTGTTAATAAAAATGCATACGGATGAGGGGGTAACTGGTGTAGGTGAAGCATGTGCTTGGGAACCTGAATTTTATGGAGAAACGGTTGAATCAATCCATACTACTATTTTGAATTATGTTGCTCCAAATATCATTGGTGAGGACCCGCGCAACATCAATAAAATCATGCAGATTTTGGATAAAATTCTTGCCCGTGTAACATGTGTAAAAGAAGGTATTGATCTAGCGCTATATGATCTGGTGGGGAAAATATTAAATGTACCGGTTTTTACACTACTGGGAGGAAAATTTCGTAGCCAAATCCCCATCGCTAGTGAGATCGGAATTGATACCCCCGAAGGTATGGTAAAAAGTGCTGAAAAAGTTTTGGAAATGGGTATAAGGGTAATCAAAATAAAAGGTTCTAGCGATCAAGATAAAGATATTGAGAGGATAAAAGCTGTTCGGTCAGCCGTTGGAGCTGAAATTTGTTTGAGGCTTGATCCTAATGCCTCATGGGATACTGCAGGTTCAATCAAAGTTATGCATGCAGTGGAAGCTTGTGATTTACAATTACTTGAACAACCAATACCTAGCTGGGATTATAAAGGTATGTCCCATATTCGTAAAAATATTGGTGTGCCGCTAATGGCTGATGAAAGTATTTGGACACCTCAGGATGCAATAAAACTTCATGACTACGAAGCGTGTGATTATCTAAATTTGAAAATCGCCAAAACTTGTGGACTGAACAGAGGAAAAAAAGTCGAAAGTGTAGCTGAAGCGCTTGGTTTTCCTTGTATAGTTGGTACTGAACTGGAACCAGGCATTTCTTCCGTGGC
>DTWI01000123.1 GCA_012963075.1 Fidelibacterota bacterium | reverse complement strand
TGAAATGGAATCATTTTCAATTTTTTTCCCTATTCTAATATCAATATGATTAAAATCATTAATTAGTCTGTCATATTCAGGAAATTTCCATCCCATCCTCTTAAAACTACCTGCTAATGGTAAGATTGGCCTCTCACATATTATTACTCTATAATTATCAGAAAGATATAGGGATGCAAACACCAAAAAAGGATCTTTGATAATTAATTTTTTTTTGTTAATAGAGAACTTGGATTTAAGGAATGACAAAGAAGATTCGTTCCCAAATAATGTTTTAACAGCTTTCTTTAGAGCTGAATCATGATCCTTCACTCCTAATTTAAACTTAGCGTTTAAATTCAGAATGCTATTAAAAATCTCATCAAAATCACTATGATTAATATTTGCACCAGGAATCAAGTAATTTAAATTGACCTTTGAAATGCCTTGAGATACATTAAAAGGCTCGTAAACTATATTATATCCATCAATAAGGGATAATATATCTCCTAGTGCTGTTGTAGCTGTTCTAGGCAAACCAGAAACTATTATTGCCTTCTCAGAATATTTGTTATTTTTTAACATGAATAAGTTACAACCTGACATTAAAGAAGAAATTTATCAAAAAGCAATTTCTAAAATTAAAAATTTAAAGAACGAAATAACCTTCGATTTAATATGTAGCACATTATATGATATGTTTGAAAATTGGAATTTTTGTGGTTTTTATATTAAGAAAAAAGATGAATTAAAGATATCATCTCATAAGTCAGACAAAATACCATGCAGTCCCATAAATATGGATGGAGCATGTGGACAATCTTTTAATTCTAAAAAAATAATAATTGTACCTGATGTTAATAAATTTCCTGGACATATTCAATGCAACCCAAGTACCAAGTCAGAAATTACTATACCATTCTTAAATTATGTATTAGACATCGACTCAAAAGAACTTGATGATTTTGATAAAATTGATAAAAAATATTTAAAAAAGATAATCGAAATAATTTAATTATCTTCTGATTCTAATTCTTCAGAAACTTGACTTTCAACAACGCTATCTTCTAAATTTTTCTTGTCAACAAATTCAATCAGGGACATTTTTGCAGCATCATTGACTCTACTTCCAAGTTTAATGATTCTTGTATAACCCCCAGGCCTATCTGAATAGTTAGGACCAATAATATCAAATAGTGTTTTAACGGCTGTCTGATTATTTAAGTTCTTTAAAACCTGTCTTCTATTATGCAATGTAGCATTCTTCGCTTTGGTAATCATTGGTTCAATAAACCTTTTTAGCGCTATAGCTTTTTGATGGGTTGTTCTAATACGTTTATGTTCAATTAAAGAACTTGCCATATTCGACAACATTGCTTTTCTATGAGAGGCAGATTTTCCAACCTTTTTTGTTTTTACTCTATGTCTCATTGTTTTCGTTTTCAAGGTATGGACTAATATCCATTCCGAATTTCAATCCCATTTGTTCAAGTTTTTCAATTAATTCGTTCAAAGATTTTCTACCGAAATTTTTATATTCCAACATTTCGGATTCGTCTTTTTGAACAAGTGCCCCAATTAAAGTAATTCCTGCCACTTCAAGACAATTATGACTTCTTACTGAAAGTTCCATTTCATCAATTGAAGACTCAAGAAGCTTACGAGTCCGTAAGATTTCTTCACTTACTGGCTTATCAATCTCTAATACTGAAGGATTACTGATGGCATGGATAATATTATAGTGCTCAGATAAGACTGAAGAACAATAACTTACTGCATCTATTGGAGTAATTGACCCATCAGTTATAACATTTAAAGATAACATTTCTAGATCTTCTTTTGCTCCGGGTAATGAAGTAACATTAAATGTTACTTTTGTAACAGGGTTAAAAATACTATCAATTGGAATCATACCAACCGGTGAATTATTAAGTTTATTTTCTTCACTTGACTTATAACCTTTACCTATACCTAACCTTAATTCTATCTCTAATGTAGTATTTTTAGCAACCTCAGTAATGTACAGGTCAGGATTAAGAATAGTAAAATCATTACTTGTCGCTTGAATATCAGCCGCAGTAAAAGTTTTTTTCCCTTTAATCTTTAGATGTATCGGTTCAACAACACTTTCAAAAAGGTGAAATCGTACTGCTTTCAAATTCATAAGAACATCAGCAATATCCTCCTTAATACCCTCTAATGAAGAAAATTCATGCAAAGCACCTTCAACTTTCACATTGGTAATTGCTACCCCAGGAACCGCTGTAAGCAAAGCTCTCCTTAGAGAATTCCCTACAGTTATTCCATAACCTCTTTCCAATGGTTTGATAACAAACTCACTAGAATTATCATTAGTTACTTTATGTGAAATTTTAAATTTTAATTCATTACTCATTATTTTTTCCTTTTATCTTGAATAGTACTCTACAACTAATTGTTCATTAATAGTCATATCAACTTCTTGTCTTTCTGGGTAATTAACAAATGTTCCAACCATTTTAGTTTTATCTAAAGATAGCCATGATACATTTAAATCGCCTTTAATCATCTTAATCGAATCTAATACAATATCTAATTTTTTACTTTTATCTCTTACTTGAATGATATCACCTGGTTTTAATCGATAAGACGGTATATTAACTTTTTTACTATTAACCATAAAATGTGCATGATTAACAAGTTGTCTAGCAGATGGTCTTGAAGGAGCAAATCCTAATTTATAAACTACATTGTCTAATCTAGATTCAAGCAATATTAATAGATTAAAACCTGTTTCCCCTTTCATTTGTGAAGCCTTTTTAAAATAATTTCTAAATTGTTTCTCTAACATCCCGTACATAAACTTGATCTTCTGTTTCTCTTTTAATTGTGTAGAGTATGTCGTAAAACGCTTTCTAGATTGACCATGCTGGCCAGGGCCATATCCTTTTCTTGACAATAATTTATCAAATTTTGGATTTCCAAAAATATTAACCCCAAGTTTTCTAACCAGTTTACCTCTAGGTGTGTTTAATTTTGCCATATAATCTTATACTCTTCTCTGTTTCTTAGGTCTACAACCATTATGAGGTAGTGGAGTTACATCAGATATTGAAGTTATTTGTAAACCTGCACCTGATAATGCTCTAATAGCTGATTCTCTACCTGCTCCAGGCCCTTTTACCCTAACTAAAACTTTTAATAAACCCATACCAATAACCTCGCTTGCAACTTTTTCTGCTGCTATAGAGGCTGCATAAGCAGTATTCTTTCTAGATCCTCTAAAACCCACTTTTCCAGCAGTAGCCCAAGCAATAACATTACCATGTTCGTCAGTAATTGTGATATTTGTATTGTTAAACGTTGCTTTTATATGAGCAATACCGTTTGTTGAGTCTACTTTCTTTTTCTTTGATCTTCCTGTTGCCATAATCTTATTTTATTGCCGCTACCTTCTTACCAAGTCCTACTGTTTGTTTTCTTCCTCTTTTGGTACGAGAGTTTGTTTTAGTTCTTTGTCCTCTTACTGGTAAAGATTTTCTATGTCTTACACCTCTATAACTACCAATATCTTGCAATCTTTTAATATTTTTAATATTCTCAGTTCTTAATTCACCTTCAATTAGTAATTTCAAATCAACAATAGCTTTTCTGATAGAATCTTCTTCCTTGCTACTAAGATCAGTAACTCTAGAATCAGGATTAATTTTGGATAATTCGCATATTTTTAATGCGGTAGTTAAGCCAATTCCATGAATATATCTAAGAGAGTAAGCAACTTTCTTATCCTTTGGTATATCAATCCCTGCTATTCTAGCCATTATCCTTGCCTCTGTTTAAGTCGAGGATTTCTCTTATTAATAATATAAATACGTCCTTTTCTACGTACAATAATACAATCTTGACTTCTTCTCTTTACTGATGCTTTAACTTTCATAATTATTGCCTAAAAGTGATTCTTCCTCTAGTTAAATCATATG
>DTWI01000122.1 GCA_012963075.1 Fidelibacterota bacterium | reverse complement strand
TATGGAATTGGTGACTTGGAACACGACATAGAAATAACACCATCATCTGTTTTTTATATTGGTTCAGAATCAAAACAATTCGTTGCATTCAGCCTTTTACTTTTGGAGGAACAAGGAAAATTAAATCTTGATGATACAATTCAAAAATTCTTACCAGATTTTCCTGAATACGATGCTCCACTTACTATTAGGCATTTTATACATCATACGAGTGGCGTCAGAGACAATTTAACTTTAATGTATTTAAAAGGTAGAAGTATTCTTGACAATTCAGATGTAGATGAGGTCTATGAGCTTATTAAAAAACAGAAAGAGTTAAATTTTTCGCCAGGAGAAAAATATTTATACAGCAATTCTTGCTACTTTATGCTGGCAATGATCATTGAAAAAGCATCCGGTCAATCTTTAAAGATGTTTGCTCAAGAGCATATTTTTAGTCCATTAGGAATGAAGAGCACACTTTTTTACGATGACAATACAGACCTTATTAAAAACAGGGTATTTAGTTATGACAAGAACAGCAGTGAAGATGGTTTCGATAATTTGATTATGAGATTCGACCTTGTTGGTTCTGGTGGTGTATATTCAAATATAGAAGACTTGTTTTTATGGGATCAGAATTTTTATAACAACAAGCTTGGTAAAGGAGATCAAGAAATTATTAAAAATATGCATAAAGAAGGGCTCCTAAATAATGGCGAAAGCAGTGGTTATGCGTATGCTTTGAATAATGGAACTTATAAAGGATTAAAAACTGTGAGTCATGGTGGTTCGCTTGCAGGTTACCGATCACAAATATTGCGATTTCCTGAAGAGAAATTTTCTGTAATTATATTGGCCAACAGAGGGGACGCAGCCCCATGGATTAAGTCCTATCAGGTTGCAGACGTTCTACTCAAAGGTAAATTTATAGAAGATTCCAAAAAGAAGGAAAATAAGACAGACACCCATGACAGTTCCGATATAATAGAAAAATTTTCCCTAAAACAAATAACTGGAGATTACGAAATAGAACCTGGATATATTTTTAAATTTAGCATAAAAAATGATTCTCTTCAATTGCTACAAAGTTGGAATAAAGGTGCTTTCATGCTTATAAACACGGAGGGAAACACCTATGTAAATATTTATGATCATTCTGATCAATATGTGTTCTCAGAATTGAAAGATAATTTCACTCAGAAACTGACAATAATTGAATCTGGGGATGAAATTATTTGTAAGAGAAAAGAAAAGGTAGATTCTTCTTCTCTAAAGATAGAAGACTATATCGGCAATTTTTATAGTGAAGAGATAGATGCTGGGTATTTATTCTTTATCGAAGACGATATTTTAAAAGTGAAAATTGCTAATTATGATGCGAAAGAACTCAACATGTCTGATATCGACACTTTTACTTCTGATGGCATCTTGTTTCGTTTTAACAGATCAAATGCAATAATAAAGGGCTTTGAACTTGATGCTGGAAGAGTGACTAATTTGAAATTCAAAAAGAAATAACAGGTACTAACAATGTATATAGCGCATTAAAACGCACCATATACTAACCGTTATGTCGGCAATTATTTCAATGAAATTCAGAGGGTTTAGTGACGAAGTACCGGTTCCGCCGGTTGTCATGTTTATTATATTGAGAATCATTGCGTTTTATGCTTCATAAAAACGAAGGACTAAATCAAAAGAAGAATAAAATGGATCTTAAATTAGTATTGAAAATATCAGCATTTTAAATAGCAGTTTTCACTACTTTTAATGAGTACGCTAAATTTAAGAATATCTCTTCTCAGCAAATAATAAACATATAAAAATTTGGTTTGAAATCTATAG
>DTWI01000121.1 GCA_012963075.1 Fidelibacterota bacterium | reverse complement strand
TCCCAGGGCTATTATCTCTTCCTTTTATTTTTATTAATTTTTTTGTGAGTAGATTTTTTATTACACCCTTACAATCAACACCTCTTATTGATTCGATTTCTAACCTATTAATTGGCTGTTTATAAGCAATGATAGCTAATACTTCTAAACCAGCATTCGATAAGATTAGTTTTTTACCAGATAATATTTTTGAAATAAATGGCTCAAAATCTTTTTTGCTCACGAGCATATACCCACCACCTATTTTTGAAATTTGAAAAGCATGGTCTGTATATTTTTGATTGAGTTTTTCAACTATATCATCCAAAGACGGAGTATTACCATTATCAAACACTTTTTTAAGATCTGATTGTTTCAGTGGCTGAGAGAGAACAAATAATAATGATTCAATAATCAATTCGTCATTCATTATGCTTCAGCACCAATATTTAATTTCATCTCAATTTGACCAAAAGCATCTTTTTGTTTACAAACTAATTCTGCTGTTCTAATCATTTCTAATAAAGCTAAAAATGTTACAATAATCTCAAGTTTACTTTTTAACTTTTTTATTAATTTATCCAATGAAAGATTATTATTTTTATCAAAATTTGCAATTATAAAATTTTTTTGTTCCGTAATTGATATCTTTTCTCTGTGAATATCCAATGAATTAGTTATAGGTGCATTTGAAAGTGCTTCTTTAAAAATTTTTGATATATCAAATAATGACACCTCCCTTAAAAATTCATTTGGATTCATTTTTATATCTGAAGAATTTATATCAACAGGACGATAGAATAAGTCTTTAGTATTATTTTGAATAATTTTCAATTGATTAGCAATTTTTTTAAATGTTTTATACTGTATCAATTGATCTACTAGATTAAAACGAGGATCGTCGATATCAAGGCCTTCCTCATCTTCTCTTCTTGGTAAAAGCATTCTTGTTTTTAATCGTGTTAACAATGAAGCCATAAAGATAAATTCACCTGCTACTGAAATGTTTAATTTTTTTGCGTGATTTATAGTATCAATATACTCTTTTGTAATCTTTGATATAGGAATATCGTAGATGTCTATCTTATCTCTTTTAATAAAATAAAGCAGTAAATCTAGAGGCCCTTCAAAATTATCAAGCTTTACATTAAACATTTAAAGCATTCCAATTGATTTCTTAACATCTTCTAAAGTCTTAGTTGCTACAGCTTTTGCTTTATCTTTTCCCAGAACCATCAAATCAAAAACATCGTTAGGTCTATTTAAATAATGTTCTTTCTGTAATCTTTGGTCAGCAAAATAATCCATAATACATTGATAGAGTTCAGTTTTTATATCTAGATATTTTAATCCAGGAGTTTTATATCTTTCTTTGAGCTCTTTTGTTTGATTTTCTGTTAAGAATAATGAATAAATTTTAAATAATGGTGTATTAGTATCTTTTGGTTCATTTAATCCTGCAGAGTCAGTAACAATATTCATTACTTGTTCTTTTATATATTGATCATCACCAAAAATTGGAATAGTATTATTGTAAGATTTACTCATTTTCTGATCGTCAATACCAATAACTACATTGGTATTTCTGTCAATATCAATTTCTGGAATAGTTAAAATTGATCCAAAAATATTATTAAATTTTAGTACAATATCCCTGGTCATTTCTAGGTGTTGTTTTTGATCTTTTCCAACTGGCACAACATCTGATTGAAACAATAAAATATCTGATGCCATCAAAACTGGATAAGAAAATAATCCCATATTTGGTTTTAGGCCACGTCTAATCTTATCTTTATACGACGTAGATCTTTGCATCAAACCAACACTGGTAAAATTAGATAATATCCACGCTAATTCTGTTACTTCTGGAACATGAGATTGCACCCAGATTGTAGATTTAGACGGGTCAAGACCGAGAGCCAATAAATCACAAAATGAAATGAATGTATTATCCTTAAGTTTTTTCTTATCATTCAAAGAAGTCAAAGAATGGTAATTGGCAATAAAACAAAATAAATCAGATGATTTTTGAAATTCAATCATACGCTTAATCATTCCGAAGTAATTACCAATATGTAATAACCCCGATGGTTGTACGCCACTTAGTATTCTTTTCTTTTTCATATTAATTTTTACCAGAGAACAAATAACCTTCCCAATCCATATTGTTCTGTTTAACAAATTGTTTAAAATAAATAAATCGATTTGGCCTTTTTGGTTGTTTCATAAGCTTCATGTTTGCTTCCTGTGGTGTTCTGTTTCCTTTTTTTGAATTACATGGAGAACAAGCCACAATTAGATTTTCCCATGTATCAGGACCACTTTTTTCTTTAGGAATGATATGGTCAACAGTTAAATGTGATCTTGAAAAACAATACTGACAACAGAAATTGTCTCTCATTAATAGGTTTTTTTTATTAAGAACAACTTCTAAGTTATTATGTTTAACATAGCGTCTTAATTTAACCACACTTGGAATTTTTACTCGCATTGATGGTGAATGAACGTAATCATTGTAATTCTTTAAAACATCAATCTTATCAAGAAAATACAAACATAGTGCTCGTTTTGATGAACAAACTGCCAAAGGAACATAGCTAGCATTTAAAACTAGTGTGAGATTACTATTAAGTTTAGAAACTGAATTATTTTTATACATTATGGATACAAATTTATGAAAATAATCTTTTATTAATGAATAAAAATAACTTTGATTGTAGAATCAAAACTTTAATCATCAAATTCCCATAGAATACCAAATGAAATCAAACTATTGATTGGATTGAATAATTCATGTCTTTTTATTGAATAATCTCCATTGATAGGTAAACGATGTAATAAATTGTTAGCACGGAATGTTAAAATAACATCGCCAATAAAAACATCAAGATTTAAACCAACACTATAACTCTCATCGTTTGTAAAACTACTTCCAACAGATGGAATATTTCTAAAATAATCAAATGAGAAATCAGAATTATTTTCTGAGAGGTAGATTAAAGAAATTTTTCCATTCACACCTAGTTTTTCATTTACAAAAGATGTTTTAAATTCATAATTAATATCTAAAATATTTGATCTATTTGAACTTATAATACTATCATGAAAATTATGGTAATATGTAAAGTAAAGACTATGATGATCATTAAATGGTGCTTCTAATCTAGTCTTTAATGATAGCATATCATCAGAAAGACTAACAAAAGAATTCTCAACAGCATCATAAGCTGTTAAATTAGAAACTTCGGTCCATTTTAAATTAGTTTCTAAAGATAGACCAAAATTAATTAGATAGTCTATATTGATAGAATCCCAAGTTTCTAGCTTCTGATTATTAGGATTGTCAAATAAAAAAGTAGTTGGCTTATTTTCTCTATTAATTAAAAAAGAAAAAGTTTGATTACCAAAAATATGCTTCATACCATAGTAAAAATTTGGTAATACTTCATCTTCCATATAGTCAAATCCATACTTTATTTTAGAAGACTTAAAACTATTAATATTCGATAGTTGGAATAAATTCTGATTATAATTCTGTAATAATTTTGTATCAAAATAATATTTACTATCTATGGATGATGTAATCGAAACATATTTGTTATTATCAATATTAAACTCAAAAATATTTCTCTCAATGTCTATATCATAATCTAAAGACTCCTCCATCATAAAAATATTATCATTTTTAGTAATATGATTAAGTCCAAACATATAGTTCCATGAACCTTTTTTAAATTTGTCGATTAATGTGAGAGATATAAAATCAGAAAATTCTTCATTATTTGAATTATCTTCTATGCTATCAAATAAAAAATTTGAACTTGTTTGAAAATATCCTACAGAAAAAACGAAAAAATGATTCGAAATCTTTCTTGAGTAATCAAACTTGTAGAACAAACTCAGGGGGCTGCTATTTGCATCTGCAAATTCAGAATAATTTCCAAAGAAACTCTTTTTTAATCCTATAAATTGAAAATCACTTTCTTTAGAATGTTTTTTTAATCCAACATTAAGAATATCTAGACCATAATCCCCAAATTCATATTTAAACTTACTTTTCACATAAATGGAATCAATCTCTATATCATTAAAATCAAAGGAACTAAATTTTTGTTTAAAATATCTTGATGATGAATCAATTAATAGATTATCAAATTTCTGATCTGTATTCCATATAATCTGATTGTTGCTAAGATTAATACCAAATTGATTTAATAAATCATAAGGAATATCATGTTGCGCAAAAATATTTTGAAAAAAGAATA
>DTWI01000120.1 GCA_012963075.1 Fidelibacterota bacterium | reverse complement strand
GTTTACCTGGGAAGAACCAAATGAAGAGTTTCTTCATCATGATTTAATCCAATTACCCAATGGAAACTATTTAGGTATTGTGGAGACCTCTCAATTTTGTCCTATTCCCCTTGGTAGTTGGACGGAGATTTGCCAAGATTATGGCTATGTTGCAGACGGAATATTTCTAGAGTTATTTTGGATTGGGGACAAGATTGTGGAGTGGGATAAGGTGACGAAAGAAGTTGTGTGGAGCTGGAATGTGTTTGATTATTTCAATATGGAAGATTATGATTCTGGTTTATGGGATAATGTCTGTGCTGATAATGGAGAATATGATTGGACTCATATCAACGCGATTGTTTTTAATGAGGCGGAAAGTGCTCTTTATATTTCCACACGCCACCTTTCCAGAATTACAAAGATTGATTATCAAAGTAAAAATATTATTTGGAATATGGGATACGATATGCCATCGGGTGATGTTGGTTTTGGGCATGAACTTGGATTTAGCTGGCAGCATAGTCTGCAAGTATTAAATAATGGAAATATTCTTACACTTGATAATGGTAACAGGAGCGAAAGTTTTCTTAATACAGAGTTTCCAACCACTAGAGGGATTGAAATAAGTGTAGAAGAAAACAATGGAGAATATTCTGCAGTAATTGTTTGGGAATATAGTTTAACTGAAGAATTATTTGGGTTTGCTTCCGGGAATGTCCAAAAATTAGAAAATGGGAATTATCTTATTACGACTGTAGGCGGTGGCGGAACTGTATTAGAGATAACACCGGGAAACGAAATCGTATGGCAGGCAAACCTAAACCTGAGCTTACCTAGCGGGGCTGTATATAGAGCGAATCGTATTTCAAGTTTATACCCCAATGTTTCACAATTAGGAGTTGATAATAATATAAATATAATAACTGATTTTCATTTGAATTCCCCTTATCCAAACCCTTTCAATCCTACCGTCAATATTGAATTTTCTGTTTTAGGAAAGTCAGTTATTCATCTGTTAGTTTATGATATTAAAGGCACTGAATTAGAAACTATTTTCAAGGGTATCCAGAATCCAGGTGTATATAAATACAGCTGGACTGCAGAAAAATATCCTTCGGGTACTTATTTCATAAGCCTTAAGACTGAGAAACAAAAAGAGATAAAAAAAATAGTTTTATTAAAGTAGGATTAAATTTATTTAGAAATATTTTATGAGGTTAACCTTACAATATATTTTGGTCTTTAGTTTTTGTTATCAGTTGGGTTATCCCCAGTGTGATTCGAATTACACCTACATAAATGATCTGCCTATTTCGGTGACAATTCTTGCCGGTGGTGATAGTTGTTTCTTTGATAATGACCTGATAGCATTAAATGATATTATTACTTTAAACCAATTATCTTATGATACGCCTCTTCATCTCGGGACCCAAACATGGCTTAACGGAAGGTTAAGATTTTTAGTTGCCGGGAATTATTGGGGTGGCGTGGAATCTCCATTAAGTATATTGCCTGAGAGTATAGGGAATTTAGATGATTTGAGAGTATTGTATCTAGAGTGGAATAATTTATCAAGTCTGCCTTAAAGCTTTTTTCAGCTCAT
>DTWI01000119.1 GCA_012963075.1 Fidelibacterota bacterium | reverse complement strand
GGATTACATTTAAATCCTGATGAATGTTTCAGTTTGTTAAGAAAAGTATTAATGATAGAATTAGCAGAATTAAATCAGATGTCTTCTAGATCAAGATTTAGATCTAAATATAATAAATTTAGAGGTATTCCAGGTTTCAGTAATAATATGTTAACTGATTTGACAAATGATGTTCTGGCAGTAAAATCTAAACTTACTAATTATTTAAACATTAAATTAGGTAAAGACAAATCAAGTAAAAAATCCTAATTGTTTTTGACAATACCGCCAATGTTTGATCTGTTGGATTCAAAAATTTTGATTTCCTTTTCTTTTTCTAATGTTAATCCAATATCATCCAAACCATTTTGAAGACAATGTTTTCTGAATTTTTCTATTTCAAAATATTCTGATATTTCTTCTTCTGTATCCCATATTCGTTGAGATTCAAGATCAATGTTTAAAGTAAAATCATTAATTTTTTCACTTTTTCCTATTAATTTTTTCACTTTTTCTTTGCTTAATTTGATTGGCAGAATTCCGTTCTGAAAACAATTGTTATAAAATATATCAGCAAAGCTTGGAGCAATTATAATCTGAAAACCATAATCATTTAATGCCCATGGAGCATGTTCTCTGGAAGAACCTGATCCAAAATTTTCCCCAGTCAGTAATATAGATGCATTTTTATATTTATCTTTATTTAAAATGAATTCAATATTTAAAGAACCATCTTGATTAAACCTCCAGTCATAAAATAAATATTTGCCATATCCTGTCCTTTCAATTCTTTTTAAAAACTGTTTAGGTATTATTTGATCAGTATCAATATTTACCCTATCTAAAGGTACGGTTTTTCCAGTATGTTTATTAATTGCTTTCATTTATATCTCTCTAGTATCAATAAAATGTCCTGCTATTGCCGCCGCCGCCGCCATTTCAGGACTTACAAGATGTGTTCGTCCACCTTTTCCTTGACGACCTTCAAAATTTCTATTTGAAGTAGAAGCGCATCTTTCTTGGGGTTGCAGAATATCGGGATTCATCCCTAAGCACATAGAACATCCAGCTTCTCGCCATTCAAAACCTGCATCTTTGAATATTTTATCTAAACCTTTTTTTTCAGCAATTGATTTAACCAAAGTGGATCCGGGAACAACCATTGCATTTACATTTGAATTTACTTTTTTATTTTCAACTATTTTAGCTGCCGATTCTAAATCTTCTATTCTTGAATTAGTGCAAGATCCTATGAAAACTCTGTCAATTTTTATATCTTCGATTTTTGTATCTGGTTTTAGTCCCATATATTCCAATGCTTTTTCAATGGATATTTTCTCATCAGCATCAGTTGAATTTTCAGGGTTAGGAATTTTGCCTGTTATTGGAGCTACCATTCCAGGGTTAGTACCCCAGGTAACAAAAGGTTCGAAATTCTCACTGTTTATGATGATTTTTTTATCATAAACAGCGTCTTCGTCTGTTTTGAGATTAAGCCAACTATTTTTTGCTTTTTCGAAATCTTTTCCTTTGGGAGAAAATGCTTTGCCTTCAAGATATTTTATTGTTTTCATATCCGGAGCTATCATACCTGCTCTTCCACCAGCTTCTATTGACATATT
>DTWI01000118.1 GCA_012963075.1 Fidelibacterota bacterium | reverse complement strand
TAGTTTATGAATTTATTTAACAGAAAACAAGGAGACTATTCTTATTTTTTAAAACGAAATCGAACAGGTTATATCCAACCGGTTAAAATTCTCAGATGTCCAGTTTGTATTGCTAAAGTATAGATCATAATATTTTAAAGTGTTTTTCTGATAAAAAACAGATATCACACCACCAGAAGGAAAACGCGGTAATTGCAAACCAAAAACTATACTTTTTGATATTGGGCCTATATTGTTAAAGGCCTGTCCATCCGGTATGTAAGATTGAGACATTGTCTGAAGCCCCGCTGTTAAGATGATGTTTGAGGGTAGCCAATAACTTAGTCCGAATGAAAATAGTTTCTTATCTATCCATTTAGAATACAAAGAGTCATCTCCGGCATAAGTAAGGTCAGCATTATTAAATGGAAGATTTATATAATTTGAAGAAAGTGCAAATTTCTCATGAGGTTTGAAATAGATATTATAAGAAATAGTAATGGGCATATCCATCCTATCGAATCCTTTATCTATCGAAGATGAAGAACTGTCTACCATATTCTTCACATAATTATACTCCCACTGCCGTTTAATTTTGTGTGGTAGCATTACATTGATTCCTGCCCTATATTTTTCTCCATTTATTATTCCACCAATACTAATGTTTGATATATTGAATTTTGATGTACCTTGTGTATTATGCCTTTCAGAATCATACCTAAACTTGTATGTATTATATCCTTCTAAAATATCAAAATGACCAATTGTCTCTAATTGAACCATATCATCAGTATCACCTGATATTTTATTGTAGGTTAATCCAATGCTCAGGTTAGTCGTTAAAGAATAAGAACAATTAAAGGTCCATGAATTCAGGGCGCCTAATCTATTTCTCTCATAATCTGACCAAGTTACTCTGATACTATCTTCCGCACCAGTAACTCGGTCAGGCATATCACTATAGCCATCCCACGCAGGATGGGGATTAAGGTGAGTCTGGTTTCTATCATAGTTGTCTAGTAATAGATTATTAATAAATGAAAAAGCTAAAACAATGTTCTTATCACCATAATGTAGGGGGAACCCAATCATAAATCTATCAATACCATCCCTAGATTTTTTTTCCTGCCAATCTGAAGCGTTTTTTTCATATACATCTGCACCCAAATCTGGATCTTGAACTAAATACATGGTGTCCTGTAGAAATGCCTCATGATCATACCAACCATCATAATCTCTGTTAGGGACAAATAGCCCTTCTAAAATAAAAGGTAAAGTGACTAGCTGGCGATTTGGCCTATATTCCTGTCTTTCCCACCACTCTTTTTCATTAGAGAATAAGCTAAATGAAAGTTTCGAATTTTTAAGAGACGCCAAACTAGCAGGGTTTACAAACATTTCACCAAGATCATTAGAAGATATAGAGTTTGGCATACCAGAAAGCGGTGAAAATAAATTATAAGAATAAATATTGTCAATACTCTGAAATCCCATGGGATCACCTCTGTGCTGACCAATCAAAACACAATTAAGTAGAACTAAAATATAGATATATCTCTGCAATTAGTAACCTTTTATCTCAATAATGAAAATTTCTAAGAATAATCATTTTATTATTCCAATACTTATTCTTGAAACATTTCCTAAGTCATTTCCAAAATCATTCATAGCATAGTTTACACTAATATTTTTAAATACCACCCCAAACCCAAAAGTATATTTTTCCATGTCAAAATTTGATTTTCTGCCAAAGCGTAAATAAATCATCTCCCTAAATGTATACTCCAACCCTAAATGTTGTTGTTGGCTATGATCACGAGTTTGAGAAAGATCAGCTGAAAAAAGTAACCCATGATGATTTGATGTACCAATGATTCCATCCTTAATACCCCAAAAGGAGCCAGAAAACCCTATCCTAAGCGATTGAGGAAGTGGATAAGATTTATCTATAAATATAACTTCTCTCCCAAAGTTATTTAACGTCGTGCCTATTTTAAGTGTTTTAAAACCTGTGTTATAAAGTAAACCAGCATCATAAATAATTACAGATTGTTTTTCATAAATTAAATCTTCTGTGGCATTCTTTACTCCAAACCCAAAAGTAAATTTATCCGTTAGTTCACGTAAATAACTTAGACCATATGAGACTGAGCTTGGATTGAATGAATTACCAGTGATCCCAGGATTATAAGTACCGTCCTCATCTCTAAATAAATGGTCAACCCTTGTTTCCTCAATTTTTCCAATATTTACACTCAATATATGCATAGAAAATATTCCATAAATATTTTGATTCCATGACATAGAAATACTAGAAACTTTTGTATCTTGAAACCAATTTAATTGAGAAGACGTGAAACCAAACTTTCGATGACTATCAAATATAGCTGGATTAAAGAATACAGCATCAGAGCCCATAACTAATGATGTTGACGCATCTCCCATTGCTGCAACACGAGCATTTGGTATAACTTTTAAAAATTGAAAAGATGTAGTCCCAACCTTATCAAATCCGGTTTCCTGAGCGATTATACTATTCCAAGCGAGAAGAAAACAATAAAACAATAACTTTGGCAAATTCTTAATCATTTTATGATTACCATCTTTCCATATGAACTTTCACCATTATCGGTATATTTTTCTGTTGTTACATAATAGTAGTAAGTACCGGAAGCAATATCTTGATTATTACGACTCACCTGAAACCAGGGAGTACTAAAAACATTCTCATCATGTTCAATAGTCTCAATTAATTGTCCAGAATAACTATAAATCTTTATTGTGCATTGTTCCGGTAATCCATAAAAACCTATTGCATTTTCTTGGCCGACACCTGCAAAGCCGGAATTTGAGATAAAGGGATTTGGGACTGCGTAGACTTTACCCATAGTTTCTACAGACGATATATTTTTTGTATGGCTAGTAATATTTGTTTTACCACTTTGTATTTTATCATCCATGACAGATGTTACAGAAAAATACTTTGTTTCGCCTAACTTGAAGTTTTGATCTGTATCTTCATACTCGTATAAATTATCACCATTTACATCTCCAACTAAAATTGTATCCAAGATCGTCCAAGGCCCAGATGCATTATCTGCCTTAAATATAAAATACTCCTCAATATTTCCGATCAACCTAGGGTGGACAAAAGATTCAGCGTTTCTATTCCACAAGATCTTGACAGTAGCAGATGGCGTGTTTTCAACACTTATTATAGGAGCAGGAGCAGGTACATTTATCTTGTACTTGGAAATGTTATCTGAAGGCCGCGGGTTATCCTCAGGAAATATCATACCACCCACCGGGCCCATTCTAGTAGAATCAAATTCAATGTTTTCACCAAGATAAGCCTCAAAAGCTTTATGCGCCACTTGGTTGACTGTGATTACATCAGAATTAATATGGTCCGGATATCCAAAATCATCTAAATAATTTTCCGTTAAGATTTCTCCATCCAGTTCCACTGGACGATTCCAATCTCTGATCGCATAGAATTGAGAATTCCGTTGACCTCCAAGAGCCATTTTCCCCGCTGTTCCTCCATATCCGACCACCTCTGCCATAGCAAATTCCAATTTTTCTCCTATCTCTAAAACATAAGGACCAAATCCTTGATTTGCACCCCCGCCATTATAAGTTTCATCCCACTCAAATCGTGCCCTTCCTTTCCATGTCCTTGCTTCTCCGGTTTCAGGGTGGTTTGGTAATACATATCTACCACCATCTGAAGGGTACCCGGATTGAACACCCTGTTCACCATACACTGTCCACCAGCGTTCATCCATGGTACAGGGTCTGTCAATCATCTTTGATTCTCTTGTATTCGGTGATTGACATTTCATGTTCCACGGTTGTAGAATGTGGTCATTTTCATCTGTTTCAAAATAAGCACCACCTCCGGTCTTAAGCATATAATATTCGTAATCAGACTGGTTTCTTTCTTCATCATCAGGGTCTACTATCGCTAAATGATTTGTATCCCAATACAGCATCGCATATCCTGGACAAGCAGCACCAAGTAATCCTCCCCCATTTAATCCAGTTGTTGCATACTCTAAAAATAGATCTTTATCTGGTTCTGGTTTTGCTGCAAATTTCTCAACGCCTTGGTCAGAAAAAGTTGTATGAGTATTTGTATTCCATAGAAGCCAATAATCAGGGTCAAATGAATATCTTAAATCTGCTCTGTAAATTCCCCCAGGATCACCATACCGCCAGTCACCATACCATCTGAAGTAAGCCAGTTGAGTGGGCCCAAATCCATAGTTAAAATGAAAAAGGACATCTACCAACGGTGTCGTTTTTTCTATTGTTGCAGGATTTCCGTCTGTATCCCCAGTATACTCTAGCTCATATTCATAGATTATCATATCATCAAAATCAGGGTAAGACCAAGTTCTTGATGTTCTTGTAACAGTAATACCTGAATTTGTGGCCCACTTCGCTATGATTATTTCCTCTGCATCATCTGGATTGTAATTGGGATTTAATTCTCCATCAGGCAGTAAAGGAAAATTTTCAATCTTTTCTATAGAAATAGGGAAACTCCACCTACCATAAGGAAGTTCGGTAGTAGAATTCGTACCAATGCCGCCACAAAATGAGTATATCCTATTTTCCATCCCTGGACTTCCCTGTTCATTGGCAGAAATATACACCCCTGCACCATAAATATTGTGATGCCCGTCATACTCAACGCCATTAATCACAGTTCTAGACCTAGGTGGCCATTCCATGAGGGGAAGTGTCGTTCCAGCATTTACTATCCAAGGTCTCCCAATCGTACCAGTATTATATAGTGTCTGGTGTATCATGCCCCTTTCATGAATTTTATATTCGCGAACACCTGCAATAATTGTACTTATTATGCAAAGATATTTTATGGTGTGTAATCCAAATTTCTTTATTATTAATTTAGAATTCAAAAGATAGCCCCATTCTATAATACCTCGGTTGATTAGAATATAAATACCCATCTAAACTGGTCACAAAGGGTTCAAAATTCACATCTGTAGTAATATTTTCCCGGTCAAGCATATATCTTTCAATGAAAGGATTAAAAGAGTTTGACGAGCTCTCAAAGACACGGCTATAAGAGAAAACCTTTTGGTTTAAAACATTAAAAATCTCAATATAAAATTTCATATTTGTTTCATTGATATGAAATATTTTTTCCATACGTACTTTAAGATTCTCTTCATTAGGTGTTCGCTGGCTCATTTGCAGAGCTTGACCTGATTGGTCCCATGTGAATGGCCTTCCTGATGAAAATCTATATATTCCACTGAATGAAAAGTCCGATAGTGGATGAAAATCCATGATCGAAAAACCAAAGTCAGAATCTGTTTTAAATGTGACAGACCCTACAAGTTTATGAAGTCTATTATAATCAAGGTAGATGTCTTCAGGGTCTGGCAATATATCTTCCTGATCATCACTTTCAAAATATTCTGCTCTTGCACCATCACCAGTGGCACTGGCACTTTTTCCTTTTGATGATTCCCAATTGTATCTGAGATAACTATTAAACCAACCGACATTTTTTTCAAGATTGAGATGAAAACCCTTAATATCTGCATATTCTCTATTATCATACCTAAAATACCGGTTCCCACCATTATCTTCATAAACTGCATATTGTAAAAGGTTATTTACATCTTTCAAATAGGAACTTAAATCTAATACAAGACCGAATGGGAGAGATATAATAAGGCCTATATCGTAAGCCAGTGTTGTTTCGGGCTTAAGAAGAGGGTTTCCCAATAGCTCATAATCTGGAATGGCCACCTGCTTTAATCTTCGGCCAAAAATATAATTGAATGGTGGTCTTTGAGTAAATATACCATAATTAAGATGAAAAACAGCTTTGTCTGATACTGGAAAAGATATACCAATACGTGGTTGGAGTACTGTTTCCAAATCTGTTTTCTCCATTGCGGCAAGATCTTTGTCATAATAATCACCCTTTGAGGGATCGCTATCATCATAGTTCGGGTTTCTATAAGGTGAAAAAGTATCTTTATAGTAGGACGTATTAAAATTATAAAAATCATAGCGAAGCCCCAGATTTGCTACCATACCTTCAAACTCAAGCTTATTTTGAATATAGAGTGCACCCTCATATGGGTGAACGTTATAATTGTTAATTCTTAATGAAGAAGCGTTGGATCTGCCAGATCGATAATCAACACTAATGTCATATAAATATCCCTGTAGCCCCATCTTCAACATATGGTAATTAGTTAATTGGTTTGTATAACTAGAAGATAAAGAAGTTGTTTCAGTTTCATCATTATTATCTGTGGTTAAAATTTTTCCAACGCTATAACCAGTAGGAGCTGTATAAAATCTCCAGTTAGAATTAGTACTATATATTTCAGAAAAGGTACTATCACCAAGCAGAGGTACTGCTGTAGCATCAAATGTTGAAAATTTATTTATTTTTATATCAAAGAATGAGGAACGATCAATAATTTTATTAATTCCAAGACTTATTTGATTAGATCTATTCTTTTTACTAGACACACTAATAGTTCTGTCAAACCATCTATAATAGTTCGAAGTCATAACCGACTGATCTTCCCACTCAACATTAGCAAGGAGTTTAATTTTTGTTGTATTATTCACTCTGTGAACTAAAGTAGTCATTAATTGAGCAGATATATTGGGGTTCAAACTAGCAAAGAAGGGCCAGGACTCGTTGTAACTAGTAGCCATGAAAAAAGTATTTTTTTCTGATAGCGGACCTCCAGTAGACATACTAAATCTTAGGTCAGGTTTTTCATACTCAAGCCCAATTTCGCGAGTTGATAGTAACCAGTGCTTCCTTATAAGGTCTGCGGTTCTTAGACTATCACTATAGCTAGGAAATATTATTTGTGGAGGCCAACCCGGAATTGTATCTATTGGAGCCAAATAGTTTTCTGGAAACCTAATCCCAAAATGAGTCCATAATAACACTCCCGAAATAGGATCTCTTTGAATGGCCCAAACGTTAGGATCGTTTAGCATATCGAAGAATTGATTATATTCTTTGGAGTATATACTCCCACCCCATGTCTTATATCTATCGTTTGATCTAGAGTATTCAACAAAAGTTTGCCACTCTACTTCAGGCCCTTCCTGCTGTACCATATTTACAACACCTGACTGGACATTTCCGTATTCACTGCTAAATCCGGATGTGTATACCTCTACCTCCTTGAGAGCTAGTGTGATCGGCTCAAGAGCAGCTGAATTATATAACGGATGTACGATACTGTTTCCATCAATAAGATATAATGCCTCCCCTGAACGACCGCCACGAAAATGTCCTCCATCCACGTCAGCTTGGAGATTTACTACATCATCAATATCATTCATACCCGGCATAGAAGTCATTTCGTCCATTCGATAACTTTGTTTTGTTGACGTTAAGTCTGGTTCAATAATATCATATCTTTGACTGTAAACAATTACTTCATCAACTTCTATAATTGATTTAATTAAGGAATAGTCAACGTGTGTGGTTTTATCAATAAAAACTCTCACATCTGTTCTTAATTCAGTTTTGTAACCCATATAGCTCGCTGTGACTTGGTATGTTTCTGGAGGGAGATTAATAATATAAAATTCACCATTATCATCTGTAATTGAACCAAAACTTGATTCCGGAATGTATACGTTTACTCCCACTAGCGGTAGTGATGTTTCCTTATCAATTACTTTTCCAGATATCTTGCCAGTTTCACCAGCAAAAAGAAATGAAAATAATAAAAATGTTATTGTGAAAATTTCTTTTCGATTCAAAATAATTGAATTACTAATTTTTGAAGGAAATAAATTCATTTACTTACTTATTAAAAAGTCATCTCTTTTTGGGGAAAAAGTATCAATTAATATTCCATCTTCAAGACAAACGGCACCATGTTCTTGAT
>DTWI01000117.1 GCA_012963075.1 Fidelibacterota bacterium | reverse complement strand
TGCAGGTATTATATCATAGGTGGACCAAAAAGAAATATGGAAAACCAAAAAAATTATTCTTAATGACTCCACTTCATCACCATTTTGAATTAAAAGGCTGGCCTGAATCAAGAGTGGTGGTACGTTTCTGGTTAATTGGAATTTTCTTTGCGTTATTATCTCTTACAACCTTTAAAATTTTATAGACGTGAGAAGAAAAACTGTTAATGTTCAAGTTGGGGATATGATGATTGGTAGTGATTATCCTATTAGAACACAATCAATGACTACTGTTTCAACTCTAGATACAGATGCAAGCGTTGATCAAGCCATTAGAATTATTAATGCAGGTGGGGAAATAGTCCGATTTACTGCTCCCAATATTAAAGAAGCTGAAAATCTAGAAAATATTAAGAGTATTTTAAGAAAAAAGGGATATGATACTCCTTTAGTTGCAGATATTCATTTTACACCGAATGCAGCAATTACTGCTGCAAAAATTGTCGAAAAAGTTAGAATTAATCCTGGTAATTATGTCGATCGTAAGAAATTTGAAATAAAAGAATATGATGATCAGACATATAATAATGAATTACTCAAAATTGAAGAACGTTTTGTTCCTCTTATAGATGTTTGTAAGAAATATAATACTGCAATGAGAATAGGTACAAATCATGGTTCTTTATCAGATAGAATAATGAATCGATTTGGAGATACTCCCTTTGGGATGGTTGAATCTGCATTGGAATTTTTAAGAATTTGTAAAAAATATCATTTTAATCAAGTCGTATTATCTATGAAATCAAGCAATCCCTTGGTAATGATCCATGCCTATCGTTTATTAGTTCAAAAAATGGATGAAGAAGATATGCATTTTCCATTGCATCTTGGTGTGACTGAAGCAGGAGATGGTATTGATGGAAGAATAAAATCTTCTTTGGGAATTGGTTCATTGCTTAGTGACGGTATTGGTGATACAATCCGAGTATCTTTGACCGAAGAACCTGAGCTTGAAATACCGGCTGCAATGAAGATTATTAGTAAAATTAAAACATTACAACATCACCAACCAATTAATGTCGACGATCAGAGGTTCTCAACTTATTATAAACGAGCTACTTCCAATGTTTTAAATATTGGAGGTGATAATGTGCCAATTATTGTATCTGCTTCCAATATTTCTTTTGAAAACAATGGTTCTGACTATGTATATGTTGATAACTTAGATAATTATAACGAAGAACAAGCTTGTATTATTCCATCAGATTTATGGTGTAAACATCAAAAAAATAACTCATTTCCTTATTTTGCTTCACTTAAGGAATATCGTCAGTCAGAGATAAAATCTGATGTAGTGAATTTTATCTCTCTCAATAAAAAAACTATTACCAATTCTATTATGGGTTCTATGTCTTCAAATGTCGTATTTGTTTTTGAATTTGATGAGCATGAATCAACAAATTTTAGAGATATATTTAATTTTTTTGAGGAACAAGAGATTACCAATCCTGTTTTATTCAAAAAATACTATAAAGAAAAAGATTTTGAGAAATTATGTATTGACGCATCAATTGATTTTGGTGTTTTGCTGTTAGAAGGTTTAGGCAATGGTTTATGGTTACATTCTGATATTTATCAAGATAGAATCAATGAACTTAGTTTTTCTATTCTTCAAAATACAAGGACAAGGATTTTCAAAACAGACTATATTTCTTGTCCATCTTGTGGGAGAACAAAATTTGATCTTCAAGAAACTACAGCATCAGTAAAAGAGAAAACAAATCACCTAAAACAGTTAAAAATAGCTGTAATGGGATGTATTGTAAATGGTCCTGGTGAAATGGCAGATGCTGATTATGGATATGTTGGATCAGGTAAAGGAGTAATTTCTCTCTATAAAGGAAAAGATTTGATTAAAAGAAATATTGCAAGTAAAGATGCAGTTGATGAATTAGTTGACTTAATTAAGACAAATAATGATTGGATTGAGCCTTCAATTTAAATTTGTCATTGTCTTGACGAAGTAAACTTTTATTAGTAATCTACCCCCATGAATATAGAAATACCTTATTTAGAGTGGCTAGAGCCTGTTTTAACCGTTGTTATCGGTGTATGTACAGGTTTCTTATTTAAAACCTATCTATTTAGTAGATTAAAGAATTTTTCTGATAAAACATCTTTTAAAGGAGATGATGTTGTCGTAAATGCATTTAATTCTATGATAGTATTTTGGTTTTTCTTAGCATCTTTATCAATTGCACTTAAGAATGTTGAGCTTGGAGATCCTTATAATGTTTACGCATCTAAATTAATATTTTCATTTTTAGTCATTTCAATGAGTTTAACCGTTTCAAAAATAGTCTTAGGAATGTTGGATGTGTGGTCAAAGAATAATAGTTCACTTCCATCTACTGGTATTTTTAAAGGATTAGTTAATGTTTCTATTTTTTCACTTGCATTCTTAGTTGTTCTTCAATCATTTGGTATCTCTATTACCCCTCTTATCACTGCATTGGGAATAGGTGGTTTAGCTATATCTTTAGCGCTTAAAGATACTCTTTCTGATTTATTTGGTGGAATTAATATCCTTTTAAGTAAGACTATGAAAGAAGGAGATTATGTTGAGTTGAGTAATGGATATCAAGGGTATGTCAAAAACATTGGATGGAGATATACCACTATACAAGAAAGAGCAAATAATCTAATTTCTATTCCGAATTCTGTTCTTTCTGGGTCTGTATCAAAAAATTATACTTCAATGGACGCAGCTTTTAGAGTTCCTATACAGGTAGGAGTTTCTTATGATAGCGATTTAGATCATGTAGAAAAAATAGCTCTTGAAGTAGCAGAAAATATTTACAATGAATTGGATTGTGTTAGTAGGGATTATAAACCAACGATTCGATTCAGAGAATTTGCTGATTCAAGCGTGAATTTCTTTATATACTTCCGAGGCAAAAAATTTGGTGATCATAACATAATTTTGAATGCATTTATTAAGAAGCTTCATAAACGTTTTAAAAAAGAAGGTATTGAAATTCCATATCCAATTCGTACCATTATTCACAAGAATGAAAATAAGAATTAAACCATTCAGCGATAAAGTTCGAAAATTATACGAAAATCATTCTCATTTTCATCAAGGAGATGCTGGTCTAGATTTATTTGTAATAGATGATCAAGTAATTCCTGGAAACTCTTCTCAATCGATTCACTTGCAGGTAGC
>DTWI01000116.1 GCA_012963075.1 Fidelibacterota bacterium | reverse complement strand
TAATTTTTTTGGTTTTCCATATTTATTTTTAGTCCACCTATGATATAATACCTGCAGTATTACTGACAAAGCTTCCAAAACAAAAACTCCACCAACAATGATTAACAAAAGTTCTTTTTTCAGTAGTATTGCTAATGTTCCTAACGCAGCACCCATGGACAAAGAACCGACATCTCCCATAAAGATTAATGCTGGCTTTGCATTAAACCATAAAAATCCAAGACAGCCTCCAAAAAGAGCAGCTGCAAAAATTGTTAATTCACTTGCCATTGGTATATAAGCAATATTTAAATAATCAGAAAAATCAACTCTGCCAGACATATAAGACAGAACTCCAAATACACTTACAGATATAGCGAGTAATCCTGTAGCCAGCCCATCAAGTCCATCGGTTAGATTTACAGCATTTGATGTTGCAGATACAACAAGAATAATGAATAAAGTGTAGATTAATGGATTAAGAAAATCAATTGAAACGTACTTTAGAAATGGAACAAAGGTCAAATAAGTAATATCATCTACTCCATCAGTAATATAAACACCAGAATTAATAATCATAAATGAAATAAAAATACCAAGGATAGATTGGGCAATTAACTTGTAACGTCCAGCCAAACCTCCAGCTTTCTTCTTAATAGATTTTAAATAATCATCGTAAAAACCAACACAACCCATCCAAATCATTGAAACACAAATAATTTGTATAAATAGATTACTTCGATCTGCAAACATCAAGGTAGGTATTACTGTAGCAACAATAATGAGAACACCGCCCATTGTTGGTGTTCCTTTTTTGTGATGATGGCTATCTGGACCATGCTCTCTGATAGATTCTCCAATTTGAAGTCTTGTAAGGTTTCGAACAATAATTGGACCAAAAATGAAACTAATCAAAAGTGCAAAAATTGCACTTGCTCCCGCACTAAATGTTATATATTCAAATAAATTTTTTAACGAATCTAATAGTTCATTTAACATAGTTTTTAATATCTTCTGCTACCGAATCTAACCCCATACTTCGTGAACCTTTTAGTAAAACAATATCATTTTTTTCCAACAAATTACAAACCTTATTAGAAAGGGCTTCTTTACTGTTGAAATGTAAACTTAACGGAATGTTTTTACTACCATTAAAAGTATTTTTTGCTAAATCTCCATAACAAATAATAGTATCAATTTTTTCCTCACAATAATCGGCAATTTCTTCATGAAATTTTACTTCATCTTTCCCTAATTCTTTCATATCGCCAAACACAAAAATCTTTTTTCCTTCGGTTTGATAATTCTGGAGGTTATCAATAGCAGCTTTCACAGATTCTGGATTTGCATTGTATGCATCATCTATCAAAGTAATATTATTGGATAAAAGACATACTTCTCCTCTACCTTTTGGCAAAGTAAAATCTTGTAATAGTTCATCAAATTTTACTAAATCTTCTTCTAACATAAAGTCTTCACACACCTTACAAGCAATAGAAGCATTTTCCAGAAAAACTTTGTTCTTTCCTAGAGGATGATTAACAAGACCTCGGAATGGTTCAGATATGTCTTCGTTATAATATCCTTTTTTCGAATGAGTAAGAATAGATTTTTTTTCTTTT
>DTWI01000115.1 GCA_012963075.1 Fidelibacterota bacterium | reverse complement strand
GCTAATCATGACTCATGGACTAGAACATATGAAAATAATAATCTTTATGAATGGCTCCTAAGCCACAGCAAAATCAATTAATTCTATTTAAAATATTCAAGCAAATCTTCAAACCCACCAATTGGTTCTGAATTAATTATAATTTGAGGAACAGTGGGGCCTTTTGTCATGGATTCCATTTCTTCCCGATTAATATTTTCTTTTTCAATATCAATTTCTGTAAAATCAAATCCTTGATCAGCTAAGAATCGTTTTGCAGATTTACATGGCCCACACCAAGAAGTTGTATAAATAGTAATCTGGGTAGTCTTTGGACTTAACATGTTAAAATTTATAATTTTTTTAAAGATAAGAATAGTATTTAGTTTTCATTTTGTTTTAAACAAATAATAATTAAAATACCACATGTTTGAATTATATTATTTCGGCATCTTTGGGGGAATAATCATATTCGTATTTGTGGTCGCTATGATTTTCAACCACTAGAAAGAAAAAAAATGGAAGTATTACAATCATTCGGAGCTTATTTAGACGCCAATCCTACCGTGACAGTCTTGTTGACGTTATGGGAAGGAATTTGGACGCTACTTGCATGTTGGTTTGCCGCACGCAATAATCAAAAATTATGGTTTTTAGCTGTAGGATTTCTTCAGCTATTTGGTATTCTTGAAATCATATATTTAGCAACACAAACAAGGTTTTTTAAAAATTTCAATTTAAATGACTAAACATATACCAACAATTATTGCACTTGCCATGCTAGTTGGAGTGCTATCATTGATGAGTAATTGTCAGGTCAACACGGATGTTCCTCTTTCATATGACTCTCCTCTTGAGTCTAAAGAACATCTAGATGAAAATGGACAAACCATGAAAAAAAGGATTGTCTACTATGAATTCCAAAGAAAAAAACAAGATCCTTGAAGAAAATTTTATCTTTCGCGGTATCGCTAATCTGTCTTTATTTAGCATTTCGACAAGTTAACCTTAATAACATTTTTACCACTCTTTCAGAGGGAAAATTACTCTATATTATGTATGCATTCGGAATTACGGGGTTTACTTTTCTTATTCGCTCTATCCGATGGAACACCTTATTAGGACATCCAAGCTCCTACACCATCCATCATTTTTCTTCTGCGACCCATATTGGATATTTTCTCAATAATATTTTGCCATTACGTGCTGGAGATTTGGTACGTGCTAAACTTTTATCTAATCATGACACAACAATAAAAATGAGCTATGTAATTGGTAGTCTTGTCGGTGAAAAAATTATTGATCTTTGGATGATTGGTCTCTTTACAATGGTTTTGATTGGATTTGGATATACGGATGTTTTGGGAACACAATTCACATTGATTCTTGTTGGGGCATATTGTTTGAGTTCATTAATTATTTTTGGACGGCATACAATCTCTAACAAATTATTACAATATTTTCCTGTATTAGAAAATTTTATTGACGGATACAAGCTGGTATCAAAAAACAAATTACGTTTAGGAATGTGGTCTGTCTTATTATGGATTACATTTGTTGTGTATGTTTCCATTACATTGCAATCCATAGGGATTGTATTAGACATACAACAAGTATTAGGGTTAACCATTTTATCAAGCATAGTTACATCGATGCCATTAGCTCCTGCTGCGATTGGAACATACCACTTGGCAGTGATTTATTGCTTAAATAGTCTCTATGGAATTGATTTAGAAAAAGCACAAAGTGCGGCTATT
>DTWI01000114.1 GCA_012963075.1 Fidelibacterota bacterium | reverse complement strand
TTAACTGAAAAAAATCTGAAAAATAAGTTAGATAGAATACCTCGATTTCAGGGGACCATCCTTGCGAATGAATTAATTGTTGATGCTAATAATCGTATTACAGACTCAGTGCTCTTAAAATTAAAATCTTTGCAGTTTGAATATGATCGCCAATTAGGATCTGAGAAAGTAACCGATAAATTAAGAGAATATCTAGGGGCATATTTTGTTGTTTCGATACTATTGTTCTTACTCTTTTTCTTTTTGTATATCTATCGTAAATCGTATTTCAAAAATCATAAAATGTTATTTTTAATCAGTATTATAATGTATGTGATTATGTTAGCTGGTTGGACGGTAATGAATTATCAAGCAAGTATTTATTTTATACCAATTGTGATTGCATCAATGCTCCTAACAGTATTGCTAGATGCATCAGTATCAATGTTGGTTTCCATCATTTTAATTTTATTCGTCTCGCTGTTGGTTGGAAATAATCTTGATTTTACTATAATGCAATTTTTTATTGTTTTTATAGCTATCTATAGCGTAAGAAGGCTAAGAAAACGTCGACAAATTATTACCACTATGTTTTTATTGGTGTTTTCTACTTTGTTTGTATTCTTTTCTCTGATGCTATTTAAAGGAATTGATTTTCTTGATTATAATTATTCTGGAATTGGATTTTTTGCATTAACGAGTTTTCTTTCTCCAATTTTATCGTTTGGTCTTGTTCCTTTATTTGAATCTACGTTTGGGATTACAACCGATTATAGTTTAATTGAATTGCTTGATTATGATCAACCATTGCAGAAAAAATTGATTGAAGAAGCACCAGGGACACATACACATAGTATTAAGGTTGGCACATTATCTGAATCATCGGCTAATGCAGTGGGAGCTCGAGCTTTATTATGTCGTGTTGGAGCATATTATCATGATATTGGTAAATTAAAGAAACCGGACTATTATGCTGAAAATCAACAAGGGGAAAACAAACATGATTCTATTACTCCCAATATGAGTGCAAAAATACTAAAACAGCATGTTAGTGATGGTTTACTTCTTGCAGACGAGTATGGATTACCATCAATTGTAAAAGATTTTATTGCAACACATCATGGTACAAAACGAATAGAATATTTTTATCAAAAAGCATTAAACCAAGATTCAGATCATAATGATGTGGATGAATCTAGCTTCAGATATCCTGGACCAAAACCTACTACAAAAGAAACGGCCATTGTAATGATCGCTGAAGCAATCGAAGCACAAGCAAATTCAATTACTAGTCCAACGGTTGAAAAATTTGATACAATGATTGATCAATCCATCAAAAATTTATTACAGGATGGTCAATTGGATAATTGTCCATTAACATTAGATGATTTGAGAAAGATTAAAGGAACTGTTAATGGTAAACATGGACTACTACCTGTATTATCGGGATTATATCATTCTCGACCGAAGTATCCTCCTAAAAAAGAAGATGATTAGTCTTAAGATTAATAATTTACATAAAGATTTTTCATATCAATCGAAATCTATTGAACATTTATGTTCAGAAATTTTAACTACTCAAAATTATGAACATGTAACCCTCGCATTTATTTTCTGTGACGATATAAAATTGAACAAATTAAAAATAAAATATTTTAATGAAGATGTTTTAACAGATGTTTTAGCCTTTCCTTTTAAGAATGATGCAGAATTAGAAGCAGAGATATATATTAGTGTTGATAGAGCAAAAGAGAATAGTAGACAAAATAGTGTTACACTGAATAATGAAATAATCAGATTAATTATACATGCCTTACTACATTTATTTGGTTATAATGATAGTGATAAAAAATCAAAGGAAATAATGTTTAAAAGACAAGAAAAACTTGTTTCTGAGTTTGCTAATATTGACATCTTATGACCGAAATAGATAAAAAATTAGGTGAATTAGTTACAATTGTAAAAAAATTACGATCTCCTGCTGGGTGTGAGTGGGATAAACAACAAACCTCTGAAACGTTAATTCCATATCTTTTAGAAGAAGCATATGAAGTGGCTGAATCAATTATGGATAATAGTTCATCAAGCTTAAAAGAAGAACTGGGTGACTTATTACTTCATGTTGTCTTTCAAGCAGTGTTAGCGGAAGAAAAAGATGAATTTTCTATTAATAATGTTATTGTTTCAATCAATAAAAAATTAATAAAGCGTCACCCACATGTTTTTGATAAAGATTTACTCAGTAAAGATGTTAAGTCTATCAAGAAAAATTGGGAATTAAATAAGAAAAATGAAAAAAATAGAAATTCGATTCTTGATGGAATTCCTAAAAGCCTACCATCCTTAATGGCCTCTGAACGATTACAAGATAAAGCAGCTTCTGTTGGTTTTGAATGGGAGAATTATCAAGATGTAATTAATAAAATTTATGAAGAACTAAAAGAATTAAGATTAGGAATAAAAGATAATAACCAAAAAAATATTGAAGAAGAACTTGGTGATATTTTAATTGGAGTTGTGAATTTATCTAGATTTCTTAATGTATCAGCAGAGGTTGCGATGCAGAAGGCAAATAAAAAATTTTATAAACGATTTACAACAATGGAAAAATTCATAACAAAAGATAAAAAAGAAATTGATAAATTATCTCTAGCAGAATTGGATATTTATTGGGAAAAGGTTAAAGATGAAGAATAATAAAATTGTGGGCATTACTTTTGGATCATTTGATTTATGCCATTATGGACATATTTTGATGTTTAAAGAGTGTAAGGAACACTGTGATTATCTTATTGTTGGAGTCCAATCTGACCCATCTCTTGATCGTTCTGAAAAAAATAAACCAATTCAATCTCATGAGGAGAGAGCTGGTGTTGTAGAATCTTTAAGATATGTTGATGAAATAAGATTATATGACAGAGAAAGTGATGTAGTAGATTTATTAAAAGAGATAAAACCAGATGTAAGAATTCTTGGTGCAGATCATGAAGGGACAAAATTTACAGGACATGATTTACCTATTAAGTGTGTTTTCAACTCAAGAGATCATGGATTTTCTACAAGTGAATTAAGAAAAAGAATATATTCAGCTGAGAAAGAAAAAATATAATTATCTAGTTAAATAATAAAAAATAATATTAGCACCTAACTGTAGAAATTTCTCATCTTTTTCTAGCCATGTATTTAAAAGACTAAATTTCTTTATCCCCAATAAAACAATTTTATCATTTATAAAAATACCTTCAGCAATAAAAGGTGTTTCATCAAATGTTAAATCAAAAATCAAATTGTTAAAAACCAAATTTGGTTGAATATTATTTGTTTCAAATTCAGGTAACAATTTTCTAAGGAAAAGTGAGTAAGTATAATCAGAAGTAATATTATCAATAATAAGAAACCCCCCTCTTTTTAAGTGTTTTCTCACACTATTGATTTGTTGATTACTTAACTGTAAATATTGGTTATTACAGATAAATATGATAGGGTACGATGCAATATTATCTTTACTGATTGCAATATTAGTTTCTACTGATAAATTGATTTGAGTATTATTTTGTAAATATTCTAGCATAATTTCACCTGAACTTGTTGCACAGTTTCCAATTAATAAAATTTTTTGATCTTGTGAATATATTTTTGAATGAGAACAGATAACACTTACTAGTAATATTGTTATTAAGTTTCTAAGCATTTTTATAATTTAGGCTTTAATTTTCTTTAAATGAATAAACACAAATTAATTCTATTAGTTTTCTTCTTTTTTTCAATTGGATTCTTGTTTGCACAAGAAAGAAATTTTGAAGAAGAAATAAAACATACAGAAAAACAAATTCAATTATTACAGGCATCAATCAAAAAAAATAATGAAGAAATTCAAAAAGTAACATCCAAAGAAAAAACAACAAGCCAACTATTATCAATTATAGGAAAAAACATAAAAGATTCAAGAAACTTAATTACTGCATACGATAAAAAACTTAATCTTTATAGTTTGCAGTTGATTAACCTTCAAAATGCTGTTGATAAGAATAACAAAGAGATCGTGACTATTAAGAATAATTATAAAGAAAGATCAATCAATATTTATAAGAAGAAAAATACTAAGATAAATAGTTCTATATTTACTGCTAATAGTTTGAGTCAAGCAGTATATCGTATTAAATATTATAATATTTTATCAAATATCAATCAGGAGATGTTAGATAAACTCAAGACAACTCAGTTTTACAATGAAAAAAAGAAAATAGAAATAAAACAATTATTAAATAACGTTAATAGTGATAAAAAATCAAAAGAAAATGAACTGAATTCATTAGATAAAAAGAAAAAGTATCAAGAAGAACTTCTAATCAAATTGCAAAAAGAAAAACAGTCAATTCAAGCAGAAATTACTAAACAAAATACTCAGATTAATGCGTTAGAACAGCTTAGAAAAACAATTTTAGAACAGAAAAAACAATATGATACAGAACAATTAGATCAGCTTAAAAAGATAAAATCAAATATTAAAGAATTTAAAGGTAAATTAATCTGGCCTGTTGATGGTAAAATAGTTAAAGGTTTTGGACCACAATGGAATCCAAAATTAAATACAACTCTTCATAATCCAGGAGTTGATATTGCAACAAATCCAACTGCATCTGTTAGATCAGTATTTGAGGGTCTTGTT
>DTWI01000113.1 GCA_012963075.1 Fidelibacterota bacterium | reverse complement strand
CGCCGATAACGAACATGCGAATCAGGAAGCCCACCAGCGCCACACCAAGCACGCCCAGAATGATGATTTGCTTTTTGAGATTTCTAGAAAAAGGGTTATAATGATGTTATTATATAGATTCCTCCATTATAATCAACAATGAAAAGTTCACCCTCATTTGTTTTACCAAATGAGGATAAATAAAAACTATTTTTGTTCATACTATTTAAAATCTCAAGGGTGTGATTTTTTATATTTTTAGTTTCACCGTTTTCATAGATAAAACTCCAGACTTTCCCGGTGCAATAGTCACCAAAAATGTATCGTCCGTAAAATTCGGGAATTTTATTCCCGCGATAGACATATCCACCTGTAATAGAACATCCATCCATTTTATTTTGTTTTATTCCAGCCAGAGTTTTCAAGTAATTGGCATTATTTGGATATTCCCAAATTGGCTCAATAAGATTTGTATTATTGCATTCGATTTCTTCAGGATAACAATGGAATCCCTCCATTATATTCCAGCCAAAATTTTGCCCACCCATTTTATTTGCCAGAATGACATCAATCTCTTCCCAGTTATTTTGCCCAACGTCCCCGATAAATAAATCACCAGTCAGCGAATCAAAGGAAAAACGCCAAGGATTTCGTAATCCGTAACAAAATATTTCTTCCTTTACATTCTTCTTACCGATAAACGGATTATTATGTGGAATTGTATATTTTTCTGGATTGGTATTCACATCGATCCGGAGAATTTTCCCCAAAAAATTATTAAGATTTTGAGCATTACGTTCAGGGTCTCCTGCAGATCCTCCATCACCAAAACCGATATACAAATAACCATCTGGTCCAAACGCAATGCTCCCTCCATTATGGTTAGAATAAGGTTGTTTCAATTTTAGCAATATTTTTTCTGAGCTCGGATTAATAGTGAGACTATCTGCTTTGAATCGTGAAATGATAGAATAATCATTCTTATCTACATAATTAACAAAACAGAATCCATTTATTGAAAATTCAGGGTGAAAAGCGAAACCCAATAAACCCATTTCATCACCCGGAAATAATGGATAATGAACCCTGTCTTGAATATCCAAAAACGGAAGTTTTAATACAGTTTTGTTATTCACTATTTTAATGACGCCTTTTTGCTCAACCACGAATATCATTTTGTGATCTGTTGGATGAGAAACTGCATAAATGGGTTTATCAAATCCGTCTGCGATTTTTCTTGTTTGAATTTGAGAGACTGAATATGAAATAAAAATCAAGCCAATAAGGAAAAAGGTATGTATCTTTTTTATGACCCGGTGCAATTCGTTTTCTCCCATTTAAGATAAAAACTAAACATAAATATAATGAGAAATTTCTATTAATAATGAATATAGCAGTATTAAAATATTTTGTGACTTAGAGAGGAAGATAATTCAACATTATTATTAATAAATATTTTTTAGATATTCAAAGGTAGGGTCTTCAATTTCATAGCGTTATTCGTATAATTAAATTGGTTTCAGCAATTTATAAAGATGCCTATATGACAGCAGGGATTACTTTTGTTGGAGGCTCTATCGAAGTATTAGCTAGTTTTTTTCCCATGATGAACAAATCCATTTAAAACCCATAAAATCAGATGTCCACAATCATTGTGAAGAAGACAACTGATTT
>DTWI01000112.1 GCA_012963075.1 Fidelibacterota bacterium | reverse complement strand
TACTAATCGAGCTATTCTTGCTTATGATTCTGATAATGCGGGCATTAATGCTGCTATACGTGCGAGTTATGCTTTATTACAACAAGGCATAGAAACACGTGTACTATTTTTTGGTAATAACTATGATCCAGACGATTTTTTCCAAAAAGAAAAAAACAGTAAAAAAAAATTCAAACAATTAATCAAAATATCTCTTCATCCAATTGCGTTTATTGTTAAGCAAAAGGAAATTTTAAAACAAAGTGCAACACAACGATCTCTCTTTGTTGATGAATGTCTTGGTGAGATTAAGATGGTATCTGATACGATTGTTAGAGATGATTTAATTAGAAAACTATCTAATGAAATCTCCATTCCTGAAACAGAAATTCTGAATCGATTTAAATCAATGAAAACAAAAATATATCGTTCAGACGATGTAGATAAAAGCAAAATACAAGAAACCCATCATACTTCACTATCAGATAAAGCACAGTTAGAACTCATTAAACTTGGGTTACATTATCCAGCTTTTGTTAAAGAAATTGCAATCGAATTATTTAGCAATGCTTTATTACACAATGTGATGAAAACTCTTATCGAAAATATTGATAAAAATTATACCATTAGTCAATTGCTCGAAATAACAGGGGGAACCCCTGAAGAACGAAACTTAATAGCTAGTTTTGCTATCCATTCACCTGAAAAGGGAAGCCAAGATCAAATTGTAAAAGACTGCGTGTTAATTTTAGAACAAGAACCTATTAAAAGAAAAATTCAAGTACTACGCGATAAAATAAGACGTTTTGAAGATGATGGTTTATCACCTGAGATATCGCTTGTGACAGAATTAACCAATCTTCAGAAAGAACTACAATAAAAAAGCCCTCCATTGCTGAAGGGCTTTTTATATTTTTACTAATCTACAAAATACAGATTAATAATTGATTGTAAATCCAAGCACCCAAGATCTAGGTTGCCCTAGACGGACTCTTAGATTTGCAACATCACCTGACCCATCATATGCGTCAACAAAGTCACCGACATATAATTCGTCACCAGCGTTATGAACATAAGCATTCAATGTTACGTCTTTTCCACCTACATTCATTCCGTATTGGAATTTCAAATTATATAGAGTAGTAAAATCAGTAACATAAGCATCATCAGCAAAGGAATTGCCTTCGCCAAGTAAGAATGCTAAGTCTTGAATAGCTCCATCATAACCCCATCTAGGATACTGTTTTCCAAAATGTTCTACTTCAAGCGAAGCTTTCATTGTGTTCCAGAATCCTGTGAAAATCAAGTTATGAGCTTCTTGTGGTGCTCCAGATACCATCACATCTTTAACATAAAGGTTAAAGTTTGTGGAACTGGATGGATCACCAAGTACTTCATAATATGTATAGTTTAAATTATCAGTAAATCTCCAGTCACTTACATGACCACGTGCGTCAATTCTAAGTACTGGGATTGGTTGATAAGCTATAGAATATTCTAAACCTGAGTGATTTTCATTCAAACCTTGAATATTAAAGAATGATTCATTCCCACTAAGGTCTTCTACAATACCGCTTTGAGCTCTATCAGACCATTCAGATGAGTAGTAGTTTAAAGTACCTGTCCATTGGCCATTAGGAGCTTTGAATCTAGCACCAATATCAAACCATGTAGCCTTTTCATTTTCAAAACTAGTGTTTTTGATGAAATTAGCATCATCAATTAGTTTATCTAATGTAGGTGTTAGGTTTGCAGTGCTCAAGTTACCAAACAATAACCATGTGTCATTTATAGGGTAAGTACCACCAATTTTCATTTGATAGCCCGTTTCAGCGTCTGCTTCTAAGATTGGTTCTCCTAATTGGAAATGATCTTGTACAGAATAGCTAGCGCTAGTAGTACCAAACATACCAAACGCAGTAGCGCCGTCGCCACCATCATAGCTTACTTGTGCATATCCACCTTGCCAATCAATTGTATTGGTTTCGTCATACTGGATTTTATCGCCAAGTGTTCTGTATTTTTCTTGATCTGTTGTCCAATTAGCATTTGAACTATTGTAGTATGCATCCCCACCAAGCAAGTCATAGACTTGTCTATAGTGTTCAACTTCTGCTGTTCTGAGATCAAGTCCAAAAGTCAGCAATAGTGATTCAGAAACATCATAATCTAACTTAGACATTACGCCATAAGTATATTGATTGTTTCTACTACCTCTTAGGATACCAGCTGATACATAGCCATAGCCATCTACCCAATTGTCTGTACTGTTTCTTAAAATTGTAGCATCATAATCACGTCCTGAACCATCAGATTTCCATTTTATAGAACCAGCGGAACCTGAACCACCACCTTCACCACCGGAGTAGTAAAGCGCAGTAGACAGCAACATATCATCTCTTACTTGATTGTAAGAGTTAACTTGCACAATTGGTTTGTGGAAGTAATTATTTCTTTCATTAATCATCGTTGAAGAATGCGGATCTGCTTCTCTCCAATTCCAACCGTCAAATGGTACCCAACTAGCGAGTGCTCTTTTGCCGTTGTATGGAGTTTCTAGCTGATCAGCTCTAGGATTAAAATCTACACCATATTCTGTTCTTAAATCTCCCTCTGCTACACCCATATCTCTAGCTAATTCATGACTATAATTTGAAATACGATTATTCCAGAAATTATGACCATGTATTTGTGGAGATCCAAGTGCAACCATTTCTATACGATTGTTATCGTTAATAGAATAAGATGTGTTAAAATAGTAAGACCATGCGTCCGTATAAGTTCCTTCTGCAAAGAAACGATCCGCAGTTCTGCGTGATGCTGCCATAACGACAGTCATTTTATCGTTCATCATTAATCCAGAATTTATTGTTATTGCAGTCTTATTAAAGTCGTATTCACCGACTTCTTGTTTTATTTGTACACTAGCTTCAGTTGTTGGAACTACACTAATAAAGTTTACAGTTCCACCTAAACTAGGTACAGCTAGATTAACAGCTCCCGCTCCTCTTTGCACTTGTACCACTGCTGCAACATCAGCAAGTACGGTCCAATTTGAGAAGTATAGGTTTCCATTTTCCATATCGTTCATTGGAACACCATTAATCAAATAAGCTGTATAACGATCGTCAAATCCACGAACGTATACATTTTCATCATCCCAACCACCACCGTTTTCGACAAAAACACTAGGGAGGGTTGACAATGCTTTCGGCAATCCACGACCACCTAATCTGAAATCAATATCAGCTTTGGTATAGTCGTCAAATGCGATCGCAGCAGTATTATCTACACGATTTGCTAATACATCCACGCCGCCCAACGCAACGGATGAAGATGCAAGCGTGAAATTAGCAGATTCGTTGGAATTCTGTATTTTCACTGTAGCAGACGATTTGTTATGTCCTACTACGCTAGCAGTCACTGTGTAGGTGCCATTAGGAAGATCGATTGAGTATGCCCCACTTAATGTGGCAGCAGCACCCGAGGACGTTCCTTCGACAACAACATTGGCTCCTGGTAAGGCATTTCCATCTGCGTCCGTAACGGTCCCAGATACTGTACCTTGCCCAAGCACTGCG
>DTWI01000111.1 GCA_012963075.1 Fidelibacterota bacterium | reverse complement strand
TAGTGGTTAGGACTCATGGTTTTCATCCATGCAACAGGGGTTCGATTCCCCTACCGGCTGCAAATCTTTTCCTGATTTTTTATACAAATTTTTATTATAAAATAAAAATAAACCGACTGGTCGGTTTTTTCTTGTCTTTTCAAAAAAAAGGTGCAAAATTAAAGGGTCAATATGAGTTAGTTGAGGCGGGGGATTGTTCTTAGACTTGATAGCATATTAGATTATATCTCTTTATATCATAAATCATGAAGCCTGAATCTCCCGCTTTCTTTTTTGGTAAATTCGAACGATATTCAACTATATTTGGGATGTGGTCTAATGGCAAGACGCTGCGCTGTTAACGCAGATGATGATGGTTCGAATCCATCCATCCCAGCTCTTATTGTAGAAACTTAGCAAGTAATCTATGAAAATGGTGAACACCTAATTCTCTAGTAGGAGAAAATCTACCAGCTTTATAGAAAGAAGAACGAACTCCTTTATGTACATTTTCAACAACAAGTTCATCTTCTCTTTCCACTTTATCTAAATCATTTCCAGCACCTTTATGAAGCTTACTTTTATCATAAACATAACTTAAGAATGATATCTTAGTCGTATTAATATCAATAGGTTTAACAATATTAATTGATAATCCCCAAGGATAGAAATTGAACATCATATTAGGAAATACCCAAAAATAATATGCAGCTATGTTGCTTTCATAATCCATATGGTTCTTTGGAAAATCAAAGGTTTCAACTGCATCATCAGAATATCCTATTTGAAGATTACAGTAATCATATATCTCTGTTTGGTAACTACCATAATCCAATACTTTATTTAATCCTTGATGCACAAATGGAATATGAAACCCTTCTAAATAATTATCACAATAGAGAGCCCAATGTGCATGAACTAAATACTCTTTAGATAGAGTATTATCTAAGGAAAATTTATCTAACGATAAAAATCCTACACGTTGATCCATCACGTCAATTACTTTTGCAAAATCAAAGGAAGGATTAAGTCCAGCAAATAAGAATGGGCCCCATTTTTTTAAAGGAAATTGATGCAAATTATCACATGGTCTTGGAAAATCTTTGGTTTTTTCAAATTCAGGCATTGATTCAAATTGTCCATTGAGCTTAAAACGTCTTCCATGATAATTACATGTTAATTTATTTGATTTTCCTGATGACATTGCCAATATATTCCCTCTATGGGTACATACATTGGTAAGACAATTTATATTACCATTATTATCATGAGTAAGTAACATTGGTTCAGTTAAATAGCCATCTAATAATACAAATGGATGAAAAGATTTTGGCAATTTTACTAATGATTGATCTCCAACCCATTGCCAAGATTTTAAAAAAATTTGGTCTTTCATTGTTTCAAATATAGACGCATCTCTGTAGAATGATGCAGGTAATGTTTCGGCTTTAGAAACATCTTTATGAATGTGGAATTGAGAGGCCAAAAATACTCTTAATTAATTATTAAACAAGAAACTCACTTT
>DTWI01000110.1 GCA_012963075.1 Fidelibacterota bacterium | reverse complement strand
GCTTTATTTTTGGGCTTGGTGCTCTTGGGAAAGTTATTATGTTGGAAAACCAACTCAAAGAATCTGGTGTCCTGAAAGAACAAACAAAATCAGATAATAAATAGATTATTTAATTAGCAAAACATATTCTTTCAGATATTGCTTCTTTGGCTAATGTTTTATTCTAAATAGTAAACTCTTTTTGGGCGAATCCCAATCGCAGTTAGTAAAACATATGACGTAGAATTAATAGTGTTTGCAATCTCATTAACGTCAATGGTACCATGCTCATTGGAACCAAAGATTAAGACCTCATCCCCATACTGAATATCAGCTAATCCGACATCAACCATCAACTGATCCATACAAATTCTTCCTGTAATCTTGAAATTCTGATCTTTAAACTTTACAAACCCATCTACATACCAAGGACGTGGTACTCCATCTGCAAATCCGGCTTGCACTACTGCAATTCTTGTGTCTTCTTTGGTGGTATACACCCCTCCATAGCTAATATGGGTTCCTGCTTTGACCTCTCTTACTTCTACCACAGGCGCGGTAAAGGTCATCACCGGTTTAATGGGCAAATCTTGCGGGACTTCATCGGATGGAAAGGCTCCATACAGCAACATTCCCACTCTTATCATATTAAATCGAGATTCTGGAAGGTTTAAAATGGCCCCACTATTACTACAATGAATAAAGGTAGGGTTCATTCCTAATTTTTCTGCAATCGCTAAGACATCATTGAACTTATTGAGTTGATTATTCGCATATGATAAATCCCCTTCATCAGCGGTTGCAAAGTGTGAATATAATCCTTCAATCTCAATGGTATCAATTTGATGTGCTTGTTGTAAGAATTCTTCTGCTTGTTCTAGCGGAATACCCAATCGAGTCATTCCAGTATCTACTTTAAGGTGTACTCTTATCTTATGATTCCCCTGATGAGCCTTTAAAGCTTCCAAATCATCAAAGGAAGATACATTTAAGAGTAGATTATGGGTTTCAGCATCTAAAAGCGTATGAGGGTTTAATCTAGAATACACAAGAATGTCAGCAGTAATGCCAGCATCACGTAATTCAATACCTTCTTCAATGGTAAAAACAGCAAAATGCTGTATTCCTTCTTTTTCTAATGTTTTTGCAACCTGGACTGCACCATGGCCATATCCATTTGCTTTGACAGTAGCCATAATCGGAATATCTCCCACCTCATTCTTTAGCAAACGATAATTGTTTGCCAATCGTTCTAAATCAATATGTACCTTTGGTCCGATATAGCTCATTAATGTGCCTCATACCATGAAGGCCCAACTCCACAGTCAATTTCAATTGGAACATCCAAATCCATTGCATTTTTCATATGTTTTACTACCATTTCCGTAACATAATCAATTTCATTATTATGTACTTCTAAAAGTAATTCATCATGAATTTGTAAAATCAATTTTGATTTTAAATTATTTTTCTTCAAATCTTTATCAATTCTAATCATTGCTAACTTAATCATCTCTGCTGCGGTTCCTTGAATTGGCATATTGATGGCCATTCTTTCCGCTGCATCCCTTCTCACTTGGTTTTGGCTGTCTGAATCCCATACTGCGCGTTTTCTACCAAGCAATGTTTGCACTGATTTATTTTTTTTAACCAATAATTTTGTGTCTTCCATGTATTGTTTGATTCCTTTGTACTTATGGAAGTAAACATCAATGATTTTCTTTGCTTCTGCAAATGGAATTCCCAATTCTTGGCTTAATCGAAATGGTCCCGCGCCATACATAATACCAAAATTGACGATTTTGGCAATACGTCTCATTTCGGGCAATACATCTTGGTCTTCTTTTACATTAAACACATTTTTTGCAGTAAAAGTATGAATATCTTCCCCATCATTGAGTGCTTTTGTAAGTGCCTCATCTTTGCTCAAGTGTGCCATAACCCTTAATTCTATTTGAGAATAATCTGCAGACAAAATCTTATAGTCATCAAATTGGGCTTTAATGGCTTTACGCACTTCTTTTCCATCTTGAGTACGAATAGGAATATTTTGGAAATTAGGACTGCTTGTTGATAAACGACCCGTTGCTGTCATGGTTTGGTTAAAAGAAGAATGCACACGATTGGTAATTTCGTTGATATTGTTTGGAATAGGATCTAGGTACGTGTTTTTTAATTTAAATAGTTTTCTATACCCTAAAATCAAACTTGGTAGTTCATGATATTCTTTTAATTTGGTTAGTATTGCTTCTGCGGTTGAACGTTTTTTAATCATAGGGAGGTTTAATTGATCAAAAAGTATCTCTGCAAGTTGCTGAGATGAATTTAGATTAAACTCTTGGCCAGCAAGCTTAACAATGCTCTTTTTTAATGCATCAAGTCTGATACCAATTTCTTTAGAACGAGATAAAAGATAATTACGGTCTACAAATATACCGTGAAATTGCATATCAATTAGTACGGGAAGTAAATCTATCTCAATGTTTTTAAAGTAGGAGTATAAATTCTGTTTTTTCAATTCTTTTAAGAAAATATCGGTTAATTCGATTACAACATCTGCATCTTCAGCCGCATAAAAAGTAATATCGGCAAGGTCTACTTGATCCATAGTAATTTGGTTACGTCCCGAACCAATTAAATCTTGGATTGGAACCATTTTATAATTCAAATGGGATAAGGATAAGTTATCCAGTTTATAAGAACGTGCATTAGGATCGATTAAATGAGCAGCAATCATGGTATCAAACTCAATTCCTTGTAAATCAATCCCAAATCTTTTCATAATCAGTGCATCATACTTAATATTTTGTCCTGTTTTTGGTATTTTCTCATTTTCTAGTACAGGTTTTAAAATATTGGTAACCACTTCTAAATCATTGTCTCCAAATAAGTTGTCAACCTTGTCTTTAAAGTGAATAGGAACATATACTCCAGTGTCTTTTTTCACAGAAAAACTAAATCCTACAATCTCTGCTATCATCGGATTTACTGAAGTAGTTTCTAAATCAACCGACAACCATTCTCCTTCTTGAATAGAATCTGCAAAAGATTGAAGACGATCTAAACTGGTTATTAAATCATATTCTTTTTTCCTTTTTACTGTTTCAGGAGAAATATTGGTACCAGAACCTATCTTTTTAAGTAAACCAGTAAATTCAAGTTCCTTAAAAATTGATTGTAGTTTTGTTTTGTCTATTTCTTTTTTTTCAAAATCAGAAATAGACGC
>DTWI01000109.1 GCA_012963075.1 Fidelibacterota bacterium | reverse complement strand
ATTAACAAAGAATTTATGGATTCAACTTTGGTAAATGTTTCACGATCTATAATTTTTGCTGATAACAAAGATTATAAAAGTATTTATAATGCTGCAAAAGAATTTTCAGAACAAATAAGAAAATATTGTGAACAATAAAGATTTTACAGAGATTTTTGAGAAAACAAATGCATTAATGTATGGTCACTTCATACTGTCTTCTGGATTAAGAAGTGATGCATATTTTCAATGTGCTAAAGTATTACAATATCCAGAATATCTAACGATGTTTGGAGAAATATTGTCCAATCATTTTAAATCATATTCAGTTGACAAAGTTATTTCACCTGCACTAGGTGGTATTGTTCTTGGGACTGAAGTTGGTAGACAATTAGGTGTAAAAACAATTTTTTGTGAAAGAATTGATCAAACTATGAAACTTAGAAGAGGATTCACCATTAAAGAAGGTGAAAAGATTTTGATTATTGAGGATGTTTTAAGTACAGGAGGGTCTTTAAAAGAGGTTATGAAATTAGTCAATCATCACAGAGGAACTATTTGTGGGATAGGAGTAATTGTTGATAGAAGTTCATCAAAAATAGATTTACATGAAGAATTTTTTTCGGTTACCAAACAAGTTGCAAATATTTTTTCTCCAGAAAATATTCCAGATTCTCTTAGAAATATTCCACCCACAAAACCTGGAAGCAAAAATATAGATGTATAAAAATTTGAAGATAGGTATTGCTCTTGGTGGAGGTGGAGCAAGAGGCGCATGTCATATTGGTATATTAAAATCTCTAGAAGAACATAATATATTTCCTGATATTATTTCTGGAACAAGTGCAGGTTCAATGATTGGTGCAATGTATGCCTGTCATGGAAATGCGAAAACGGTTGAAAAAATATATAGAGAACTCATTGATAGTACAGATTTTAAAGATTTAGGTTTTAGATATATATCAAATAGTGAAAAAGATGAATCAATCTTTTCACAAGTAATGAAACAAATAAAAAATCAGTATGTTTTAATGGTTAGTTCAACACGAAGATCAATTCTTAAGAATGAAAGACTCTCAAAAGCAATCAAAAATTTGGTTTCATGCAAAACATTTGATGAATTAAATATACCATTAATTATAACTGCTACTGATCTTATATCAGGAAAACCGATTGTTTATAAAGCTGGTAGTATCATAGATGCGGTTGTTCAGAGCTCGTCTATTCCTGGTTTTATAGAGCCAACATACAAGAATGGTAGAATGTTGGTTGATGGAGGAGTGGTATTGCCAACTCCTGTTAGTCCGTTATTGAATGAATGTGATTTTATTATTGCAATTAATATCAGTAAAAATTTTAAAACCGATCAAAAGCTTGAAAATATTGTTGAAATTATGTCAAGGGTAAGAGATCTTTCAGTCCGTCATTTAAATGAATACCTATTAAATCAAGCTGATTTTGTATTTCACCCAGACCATGATAGCTTTCATTGGTCTGCATTTGATCGTACAGATGATTTTATTAAAAATGGACACGATTGTGCTAAAAATGAAATCGAAAATTTGATTCATAAACTTGATTCTTTCAGCGAAGTTGATATAAAGATTCCTAAAGAAACTTTTTGGACAAAGGTTAAGAAGAAGTTATTTTCCCAAGACTAATGAAGAGATTATTATTATTATTTTATTTTTCAATATTACTTGGTCAACAATTTGATGATCCAGCTGATTTTAAGTTTAGTATAAAGGATGTAAGAAAAGGAGAGATAGCTCTTCTAAATCTAGACACAGATCTTGAATTTGGTT
>DTWI01000108.1 GCA_012963075.1 Fidelibacterota bacterium | reverse complement strand
ATTAATGAAAATGTTCCCAGAAACAAAAAACCCCACGAAGGTGGGGCTATAGTCCTCTTGTTTTTTCCCTGATTTCTTCAAATTCCTCTTCAAGCGATTTTTTCTTATAATTAGTTGTTTTAATCATCTCTTTTAGTAACGATGATAAGTTTTTATTATTATATTTAAACTTTAATTATAAAATATTTTGATTCATATTAAAATCCTGTTTGAGCTTTGGCACTAAAAAATAAATATCAAGCCCCTACTCTAGATGAAATAGTAAAAACTGCAAAAAAAATCTCTCCTTATATATACAATACCCCTGTAGTTTTATGGGATAGTCCAGAATCACATAATAGATTCAGTAAAAAAACTAAGTTGTTTATGAAAATGGAACTATTCCAAAAAACAGGTACTTTTAAAGCTAGGGCTGCTATTAATAATGTACTTGCATTAAGTGAAAGTCAAAAAAGAAAAGGGGTAACAACAATCAGTGCTGGTAACCATGCAATTGCAACAGCTTATGCTGCTTCCTGTTTTGGTATATCTGCGAAGGTTGTTATGCTAAGTAGTGCAAACCCTGATAGGATTAAAAAGGCCAAAGAATTTGGAGCAGAAATATTAATAGCAGAAGATGGTGCTGCCGGATTCGAAATGACAGAATATATTTCAGCAACTGAGGGGAGAACCTTTATCCATCCCTTTGAAGGATACAATGTTACAGTTGCAACTGCAACATGTGGGTTAGAGCTTCATGAATTTGTAAAAAATTTAGATGTTGTAATAGTTCCTGTCGGTGGTGGTGGTCTTTGTTCGGGTGTGAGTAGCCTTACAAAACTAATGAATCCATCTTGTAAAGTATATGCGGTAGAGCCTGAGGGTGCTCAAATTATGACAAAAAGTTTAGCTGCAGGCAAAGCACAATCGATTAATAGAGTAAATACTATAGCAGATAGTTTAGCGCCACCAATGACTACTCCTTATTGTTTCGAAATGTGCCAGAAATCAATAGATGAGATTGTACTTGTAACTGATGATGAAATGGCTGCTGCAGCCACGATTTTATTCTCAGAATTGAAACTGGCATTAGAACCTGCAGGAGCAGCATCTACTGCTGGTGCCTTTGGGCCATTAAAAGATAAAATCAAAGATAAAAGGGTTGGAGTTATCATCTCTGGTACTAATACTGACCCCAATAGTTATAAAGAACTAATTGATCGAGGGATAAAATCTCTAAAAAATGGGGTTTTTAATTATAATTAAATTTTTATTAACTGGCCGATATTATTATTTTTAGCATTTTGGTACACATAATAAGCTGCAGCTAAATCTTGTGATGCAATACCTAATGATTTGTAAACAGTTATTTCTGTATCTGATGTTCTGCCTTTCTTTTTACCTAAAATAACTTCTCCAATTTCACCTTGTATATGTGAGTCATCTAATAATCTATTCTTTTTTGCAATTAAAAATTCTCCAGCCTGCGCCAATGTGCTTTCAAGATAATCGACATAATATTTTGACTTTAAAACAATATCACTATCCACTTCAGATTTATTTGGTACAGAAGATCCGACAAGATTTAAGTGGGCTCCTGATCTTATCCATTTGCTAAAAAGTATTGGTTTACTAGAAGATGTAACCGTACAAATTACATCTGCATTTTTTACAGCACTCTCTACATTCTCTGCATACTTGAGATTTGTATTAATATTATTTTTATGTTTGTTTATGAACGTCTGAACTTTATCGGGGTTGCGTCCCCATATTTTTATTTGAT
>DTWI01000107.1 GCA_012963075.1 Fidelibacterota bacterium | reverse complement strand
TTTTTTAACAAAAGCTTCATGCACTAAGAACTTTTCCTGATAAAGAACCTGTAGGAATTCCATGATCTAAAATAAGCTCTCCATTCACTATTACAAAATCCATTCCTTCTGAGTATTGATGCGGATCTTCATATGTGGCATTCTCGTGTATGTTGTCGAATTTGAAAATACAAATATCAGCCCAGTAATTTTTTTTAATTAATCCTCTATCTTTTAAACCTAATCTAGACGAAATTTGTCCTGACATTTTAAAAATTGCGTTTTCTAGACTTAGTAATTTCTCATCACGAACATATTTTTCAAGGACCCTTGTGTGAGCACCATAAGACCTTGGATGAGGTTTTCCTTTTCCAAGAATTCCATCATTGACAATTGCCAAACCATCAGAACCTAACATTCCTAGTGGGTGAGTAAGGAAACATTTCATATCATGTTCAGTCCTGTAAAAGAAAAGTATCCTAAGACGTGCATTGTCGAGAAACATTAGTTCGAGTGCCGCATCAATAGGTGATAATTTTAGTTTTTCTCCAATTTTTTCGAAATTCATACCTTCAAATTCTTGTAAATCCGAATTATTCACTGAAGCTACAGCTAACTTATCCCACATCCAGGGCCATCCTCTGAAAAGACCTTCTTCAAGCATATCGGCCTTAATCTGTTTTCTTATAGTGGGGTCTTTTAGTCTTTTAACTAAATGATCAAGTCCTCCAGATTGTGACCAAAAAGGAAAGCATTGACTAAAACCACTACTGCTTGCTGTGTAAGGATAAACATCAAATGAGACATCAAATCCATTTGCTACAGCATTTTCACAAATTTTAATAACTTGATTAGCCTCTCCCCAATGTTTCGGATCATTTATTGCCATATGAGATACCTGAACAGGTACCTGACATTTTTTCCCAATATTTACTGCTTCTTCAACTCCAGATTTATGAAACCCTGCCCATGCCCTTATGTGACTAGTATAGAATCGAGAATCAAATTGTTTTAATACTGAAGTCAATTGAACTATTTCTTCTGTATCAGCATATGCGCTAGGTGGAAGAGTTAGCCCAGTAGAAAATCCAAAAGCTCCCTGTTCCATTGATTCTTCTAACAAATAACGCATTTGACGAAGATCATCTTTAGAAGCGGACCGATCTTCAAAACCCATTACTGTTGCTCTAACAGCACTGTGTCCTACCAAAGGGGCAATGTTTAACCCTAATCCATTTTTTTCAAGACATTCTCTATATTCATCTAGGTCGGACCAATCCCAATCAATTTCTTCACCATAAATAGAATTTAAATTAGATTGATGATCTTTCCTTGCCTTTTTATTCAAAGGAAATGGGCTATAACCACAATTACCAGTAACATCTGTTGTAACCCCTTGTTTAACTTTGCTTAATCCTCTTGAATCAATATAAAGACTTATATCTGAATGAGTATGTATATCAATAAAACCTGGTGATATAAAAGCACCTTTTGCATCTATTACTTTTTTAGTAGGTGAATCAATTTTTGTGTCAATTTTAGATATTTTGCCATTTACAATGGCAATATCTGATGTGTAAGATGTATTACCTGAACCATCAATTATGATTCCATTAGATATTATTATATCAAACATCTTAAGTTACTGTTGTTGGATCTAGTCTATCTCTTATTTCTTCTGAAATTATATTTAAAGTTAATATCATTAATGTAATGAATAATCCTGGGAAAAAAGCATACCACCATGCCATTCTTAAATAACCTCTACCACTAAAAAGCATAGCACCCCAAGAAGCATCCGGTGGTTGTGTGCCTAAACCAAGAAAGCTCAATGCAGCTTCAACTAAAATTGCAAAAGCTACTGCAATTGTAATCTGAACAAGAATTGGTCCTATACAATTAGGTAATATTGTAAAATAAATAATACGTTTATCGCTTGCTCCAATAGAAACAGCAGCTTCTACATAATCTTTTTCTTTTTGAGTTAATATAGAAGCACGTGATATTCTTGCAAAAAAAATGACTATTGGTAGGATCATTTAGCTTTTATTAACAAGGGTAAGCATATTATCTACCTCGAATTCCTCGGAAGCAAAAAGATGCG
>DTWI01000106.1 GCA_012963075.1 Fidelibacterota bacterium | reverse complement strand
TTCCATCTTCTTTAGTGATGAAACCATAACCTTTTTTTTCATTAAAGAACTTTACAGTACCTTTTTCTCTGTCACTCATATTTCTCTCTTTTTAGTTAATAATTAAAATAATAATCGGGGCAATATAATAGAGTTATTTGTGTAATGCCAATTAAATTTAAAATTTAAAATTATATACTTTTAGCTAAAATTCTTTCTTTTATATAATACTATGCCTTTGGAAAGTGCTAGACTATAGCTAGTAAATAAAACTGTGCAATAAACCAAATCTCCTACTAAAGAATTGCCAAAAAATGGAAGTGCTAATGTATAACATTCGATTAAACCAAATAATGATTTAGGATACATTGCTCCTGAAATCCATACACCAAAATTTGTTACTAAAAAGAAAATTAATGATCCACTTATACTAGATAGAGCTATGCTGGACACCTGCACTTTTTTGATTAATACTGTTCCTAACAACGCTATACATATGATTGCACCATATATCCATAAAAAACCAGAAGAGAAAATTAAGAGACTATCATAGTATCCTGCATACAGATAATTATTAATCACTAAATCGCTAATCCACATTGCCATCAAAGGTATTAAGATAACAATCCATTTATTTTTAAATACATGTGATGCCAACAGTGCAATTGCAATGATTGGAGTAAAGTTTGCCGGATGAGGAATGATTCTTCCTAGAATCCCAATAACTATTAAGGCAACTATAAGTACAATATTTTTTTTCATCGCTAAGAAAAGAAAATTAGTTAAAGTATTTCTTATATACAAAATCAAAATCTCTTCTAATTTTTTTATCACTTAAACCAAAATCAGATACTGTTTTATTTTGATGTTTTTTAACATATTTTTTTGAAATAGTTTTTTTAAGAATTTTTTTAAATTCTTCGGTCATTTTTTGATTGGAAAATGTAAAAAATTGTTTTATCGTTTTTTCTAAATTCTCTGTTAAATCTTGATAGGTAAAAACAACAAAATTCTTTGATTCTAACTTATCTTGTGCAACTTCTGTTTCTTTATACCAATCAATAATTTCTTTATATGTTTCTTCTCGATAAAATTTGAGTTCTTGTTTAGTCATCATATTTCCATATTTCATTTTTTCTTGCATTGAAAAATAAGACGGAATTGTTTCTAATGGATCTCGAACAATAAAGACAATCTTTGCATCAGGAAATGTTTTCATCAAGGAATCTAATCGAAATACGAAAGGATTCGCCTTAGATAATATTGGTTTATTTTTCTGTAAGAATATTTGTCTTTTGCAAAATTCTCTATAAAAAGAGAATGAATTAAGATTACGTTCAGCATTTTCTAAATTATCTCTGCCTAGATTGTGAGAAAAACGTTTGAATTGAACATCGTATTGCATCCATGGAATTAAATTATTTGTAATCCATTTAGAATCTAACTTATGTAAAAAAAACAGCATTTCATCTTCTTCAATCTCAGTTAGTTTTACTTCATGTCCCTTATCTTTTTTTTCAATTCGATCAAATCTTATTTCTGACAATAACGCTGGGAAAAATGCAATCAATTTTCTAAGGAGAATAGATGGAGCAATCATATCCCAGGCAGTAGATGATGTAAATTGTCTTGATTGAGATAAGAATTTGTGAAAAAATGTAGTGCCACTACGATTAAACCCTATAATGAAGATAGGATTCTGAATTTTTGTATCTTCAAATTCTGGAACTACCAGATAATCAAGAAATAAAAATAATCGATTAATGAGAATATAAAGTGGAAAAAACAATAAAAAGGTAAACAGATAGAGGTATCGTTTATGCTTCCATAATACTTTGAGACAAACGATAAATACCCCCAATGTGGTATTTGAATTACGCATTTATGATGAAGATTTTTTCTTCTTTTTCTTAGTAGCTTTCTTTTTAGGTACTGCTTTCTTAGAAGGAGTTTTTGGGGCTTTAGCTTTTTCAGCTGAAGGTTTTTT
>DTWI01000105.1 GCA_012963075.1 Fidelibacterota bacterium | reverse complement strand
ATTCCAATCGGTACAGCACAACCATCAAAAGATCAATTAAAAACTATTCCTCATCATTTAATTGCTGTAAAAGAACTAGGTGATGCTATCTCTGCAGGAGAGTATGCAAAGCTTGTTGATGAAAAAATTCAACTGATTTTAGATAAAAATAAAACAGCAATTCTATGTGGAGGTACTGGTTTATATTTTAAAACATTATTTGAAGGTATTTTTTTAGGAAGTGAGACTAATCTAGATATTAGAAACAGATTAGAGAAAGAATATGATAAAAATAAAGAAGAACTTTACAATAAACTTCAATTAATTGATCCTAATTATGTTTTAAAAGTTCATATTAATAATAAAAAAAGGTTAGTGAGAGCATTAGAGCTATATGAGCTTACTGGGAAGAGTATGACTGAAAATTTTTCTCTAAACAATAAAAAAAGTAACTTTTATAATAATTTTTTTACTATTTATCTAAAAATGTCTCGAAAAACTCTTCATGAAAGAATATCAAAAAGAACAATTTTTATGGTTGAAAATGGATTAGTAGAAGAGGTAAAAAGTGTATTAGATAATAATTATAATATTGAACATTTAGACTATATAGGTTTTAACGAAATTGTATTCTATCTGAACAATAAAATTAGCTTAGATGAAGCAGTTGAAAAAATTGTCATAAGAACACGACAATATGCAAAAAGACAGCTAAAATGGTTTGATATACAAGACTTCGATTTAATAATCAATGCCGACGATATAAATTCTAATGATATAGTTGACAAAGTAGCTCAAATCTACTAATTTGCGCGGAATTTGGAGGATTTAATGATGCTAAAAAGCAAACATCTTATTGGTTTAGAAGATTTTCCAATTTCTGATTTGAATAAAATCATCGATACCTCATTTAAATTTAAACAAATCCTTGATTCTCCTGGAAGAAAAATTAATCTTTTGAAGGGGAAAACTTTGGTTAATATGTTCTTTGAGAATTCCACAAGAACAAAGATTAGTTTTGCTTTAGCTGAAAAGAGATTGGGTGCAGATAGTATTAATTTTTCAGCAACTGGTAGTAGTGTTAAAAAAGGAGAGACGTTAAAAGATACAGTTCAGAATATTGAATCAATGCAGATTGATGGAGCAATAATAAGACATTCTCATCCAGGTGCAGCTTTAAAATTAACTGAATATATTGATGGTTCAGTTATTAATGCTGGAGACGGATCTCATGAACATCCTACGCAGGCCATTTTGGATATGGTAACTCTTAAGGAAAAATTTGGAAAAATTAAAAACTTAAAAATTGGAATTATTGGAGATATATTAAATAGCAGGGTAGCACGAAGTAATATCTTTGGACTGAAAAAATTAGGTGCCGAAATTGTAGTTTGCGGTCCTAGCACATTGCTTCCGAATGATGTTACAAAATTAGGCATTAATGTTACTCATAATGTGGATGAAGTTTTAAATTGGTGTGATGCTGTCATTGTTCTTCGTATACAACTTGAAAGAATGCATTTAGGAAGAATTCCATCAAAACGAGAATACCATAGAACATTTGGATTAACCTATGAAAGAGTGAATAAATTAAAAAAGGATATTACTATTATGCATCCAGGTCCGATGAATAGAGGAATTGAAATTGATAGTACAATTGCTGATTCTGAAAATGCTGTTATTTTAGATCAAGTTTTAAATGGAGTTGCATCGAGAATGTCCATCCTTTATTTATTGTTAGGTGATAAGTCGGAAAAATTATGATTGCCAAGAAACAACCTAAAAAAATATTACTAAAGAATGGAAGAATCATTGATCCATTTTCAAAGAAAACATTTATTGGTGATATATTGATTAAAAATGGCACTATCGCTTCAATTAGAAAAACTATATCGTCTCGAGATAAAGATACTTTAAAAATTGATTGTAAAGGCCTGATAGTTACTCATGGTTTCTGCGATATCCATGCCCATTTTAGAGAGCCTGGTAGAGAGGATAAAGAAAACCTTGAATCTGGATCTATTGCTGCGCTAGCGGGTGGTTTCACCCAAGTTTGTACAATGCCAAATACTAATCCTTCAATCGATTCAGCAGAGCATATTTACTATATTTGCGGTAAAAGTAATCATCTCCCAATCGATATTTTTCCTATTGGTGCTGTCTCTAAGGGACAGAAAGGCGAAGAATTAACTGAAATGATTTTAATGAAAGAAAATGGTGCTATTGCATTTAGCGATGATGGGATTCCAATTCAGAATGCACAGTTTATGGCGTTAGCGTTACAATATGCAAAGATGATTGATCTTCCTATTATTAATCATGCGGAAGATATTTATTTAAGAAATAAAGGAGTTATGAATGCAGGGCCAAATTCAGATAATTTGGGACTTAAAGGTAATCCAAATTTAGCTGAATCAGTTATGGTATATAGAGATCTTGCATTAGCACTATCTTTGAATGCTAGATTACATATTCCACATGTTTCTACAAAAGAATCAGTTGAATTAATTAAGTTGTTTAAATCTAAAAGTAAACTAATTAGTTCAGAAGTTTCGCCTCATCACCTATATTTTTGTGATGATGATATTGTTGGATTTGATACAAATTTTAAAGTTGGTCCACCAATTCGATCTAAAAATGATAGGAAGAAACTAATTGATGGTATTAAAAGCGGTATTATTGATTGTATTGCAACCGATCATGCTCCCCATACGATTGAAGATAAAGAAACAACATTTAACGATGCAGAATTTGGAATGATTGGTTTAGAAAGCTGTTTTGGAGTTGTTAATAAGGTTTTAGTCAAAGAAAATGGTATGAGCTTAAAATCACTGATTGAAAAATTAACAGTTAATCCAAGAAAAGTTATGAATATTAATACAGATTTATTTGCAATTGGTGAAAAAGCCCAGATTACAGTTTTCAATCCAAATGAAAAGTGGATATTCTCAGAAGGTGATATTTATTCCAAATCTTCGAATTCGCCTTTTATTGGCCATAAATTGGTTGGTAGAGTCAAATATGTGTTCTCAAAAAATTCATTTTTTAGTCTATAAAGTTACTAATCATTGTTATTGACTAATGGAATGACATCAATTAAGTTCGTTTCGTTTTTAATACTTTATGAAAACAAGAACAATATCAGCTAAAAAAATAGAGCACAAATGGTGGTTGCTAGATGCCGATAATCAGGTATTAGGGAGACTTGCGTCTAAAGTAGCCCAGATACTTAGAGGTAAACATCGACCAAACTATGCTCCCAATTTATATATGGGAGATTCTGTTGTTATAGTTAATGCGGATAAAATAAGATTAACTGGCAAAAAGGCTGATTCAAAACAATATTTCACACATTCTGGTTATCCGGGTGGAGCCAAAATGACCAATTATAATGATTTAATGAAGAATGACTCTGATAGAATAATTATTAATGCTGTTAAGGGTATGTTACCTAAAAATAAGTTAGGAAGAGAAATTATGACCCATCTTAGGGTTCATAAGGGGGCAGTTCATAATCATGATGCTCAAAATCCAGTACAATGGAATGATGTTTAATGAAGAATGAACCTTTTAGAGGTATTGGTAGAAGAAAAAACTCAACTGCAAGAGTTTATCTATCCAGTGGATCGGGAAGTTTTGTTGTGAATAATAAACTTGATCTTAATTCGTATTTAAAAAGGGAATCACTAGTAATCCATGCAATAAAACCTCTTGAAATTCTAAACCTTAAAGATAAATATGATTTAAAAATTAATGTTTCTGGTGGTGGATTAACTGGTCAAGCTGGTGCAATTCAGTTGGGGGTTGCAAGAGCTCTTTTAGAATCAGATAATCAACTAAGAAGCCAATTAAAGACTCACGGTTTATTAACAAGAGATGCCAGAGAAGTGGAAAGAAAAAAATATGGTCAACCTGGAGCGAGGAAGAAATTCCAATTTTCGAAAAGATAATTATATGATTACTGTTACAAAAGATGATTTATTAAAATCTGGTGCTCACTTTGGCCATATAACAAGCAAAACAAATCCTAATTTTCGAGATTATGTTTTATCTCAAAAAAATGGTATAGACATTATTAATCTAGACGATACTATTAATAACCTTAGTAAAGCATTATTATTTGTTAAAAATATAGTAGAAAGAAATGGGGATATACTTTTTGTAGGGACTAAGAAACATGCTAAAGATATCATACAGCAAGAAGCAGATAGATGTGGTATGTTTTATGTTGTAGAGAGATGGCTTGGTGGAACTCTCACAAATTTTTCTACTGTTAAAAAAAGCATTAAAAGACTTCAGTCATTGGAAAAAGAAGGTTCTAGTCTTTACGAAGATTTAACAAAAAAAGAACTTTTAAAGTTAAATCGTGAAAAGATAAAGCTTTCTGATCAACATCGTGGTATCAAAGATATGAAAAAATTACCAGATGTTATTATCGTTGTAGATGGAAAAACTGAATCTATTGCTATTGAAGAAGCAAGAAAACTTGAAATTCCTATAATTTGTATTGTTGATTCTAATACTGATCCTACAATTTGCGACTATCCAATTCCAGCGAATGATGATTCTATTAGAACAATCCAACTTTTAATCGCAGAGGTTGTAAATATTATTGTGAACACTATTGATAATAAGTCTAAGAATGATGATTCAGAAAAATCAGAAGAACCAAAGGAAAAAAAGAAATAATATGAATGTAGATGCCAAGTTAGTTAAGGATTTAAGAGAAAGAACTGGTGCTGGAATGATGGATTGTAAAAAAGCATTAGTTGAATCAAAAGGTGATTTAGATTCAGCAATAGAATTTCTTCGCAAGGCTGGTGTTACCAAAGCAGAAAAAAAATTTGTAAGAGATGCCAATGAAGGTTTAATTATATCTTATATTCATCATGGTAGCAAACTTGGTGTATTACTTGATATTGGTTGTGAAACCGATTTTGTTCCAAAAACTAAAGGATTTGAAGAATTAGCAAATAATATTGCAATGCAAATTGCTGCAACAAATCCTATTGCTATTAGCAAAAATGATCTTTCTTCTGATCTTATTGATAAAGAAAGAGATATTTATACAGAACAAGCAAAATCGACTGGTAAACCAGATAACGTTGTTAAGAAAATTGTTGATGGTAAAATAGAAAAATTTATTGAAGAAAACTGTTTAATCAATCAATCTTTTATCAAAGATCCTGATGTTAAAATTGGTCAACTTATTCAAGAAGCAATTGCTAAATTAGGAGAAAATATTACGATTAATCGTTTCGTTCGTTTTGCTCTTGGTGAAAAAAGTTAATAACTTATCTATTACTATTATTTAATTAATTATGTTAAATCAAAAACTTGAACTCGCAAGCAGTAGAATGCAACAAACAATTGTGTTTGTTGATAATGAATTAGCTAAAATTAGAACAGGGAGAGCTAATCCAGATATGTTCAGCAAAATTCTGGTGAATTATTATGATAATCAAACTCCATTAAATCAAGTTGCTAATGTTTCTCTTATGGATGGTGTGACTGTCAGTATTCAACCGTTTGATAAAACCGTTCTTGATAATATAGAAAAGGCAATTATTGAATCAGATTTAGGTTTGAATCCTTCTAATAATGGTAATTCAATTATTATTTCCTTTCCTCCATTATCAACTGAAAGAAGAGAAGAGCTAGTGAAATTTTCTGCTCACACTGTTGAAGAAGGAAGAATATCAATAAGAAATATCCGTAGAGATATTATCCATTCTGTAAAAAGGGTAGAGAAAGAAAACAAAATTCCAGAAGATGATATGAAACGATTTTTTGATGACTTACAAGATCTTACAGATAATTTCATTGGCAAATTAAACACAAGCCAAACATCTAAAGAAAAAGAAATATTAGAAAATTAATCTATTCATTCCATTTTTCTGTTTCTAAATCTTCAAAAGTAATCTGATATGCCCATTGCTGTAATGCTTGTCTTATAACAGGGCTTATTGATTTTGTATTAAAACTGGCTTTTTCTTTGAATTTAATAATTTAAATTTTTGTTATTCGCACTTAGACCAACCACAATCCTTACAATTGTAACATCCGCCTTCATTGACAACACCTTGTTGATCACATTCAGGACAAGTCATTGTATGGTTAGTTGTTGGTTTATTAGTTTGTTGTACATCATTGGCAATTTCAAATTTGACTTGTTTTTCTTCTTCTGAAGATGGAGTATCACCATGTACAAAATTTTCTAATGCTCTTCCAATCGCATCGGGAGTAGATAAAATTAGTTGCCCATCTTCCCAAGTTGGATTTGGACCACTAATGCCTTTTAATTGATTAATAATACTATTAGGATCGATTCCTGATCTAAGTGCCAAAGAAATTAATCTGCTAATTGCCTCAGTTTGTGCAGAAACAGTCCCCCCTGCTTTACCAATAGTAGTAAAAACTTCACAGAGACCATTTTCATCTTTATTAACTGTAATATAAAGAGTTCCATCACCAGTTCTCATTCTTCTAGTTTGGCCTTCGGTAATTGAAGGTCTATTCCTTGCAGTTTTTCCTTTTTCTTTTGTCTCTTGTT
>DTWI01000104.1 GCA_012963075.1 Fidelibacterota bacterium | reverse complement strand
TGCTCAAGGCTCTTTTTGCTGCATCTGAAAATGAAAAATACTGGACATTAACTGCAGAAATAATTTCCGAAAACAGGGCGAGCCTGGCACTGCATAAAAAATGATAGGCGCTGAAGATCCTACTGTGAATGCTATCCACATCATTTGATTTGCAGTTAATAAATTCATATAACCATTTTGGATTATTGATTTTTTACTTTAAACCTGTTTGAAAAATGTTACCATAGGTTTGATAGCAGCCAACAAAACAATAAGCAAATACCAATACCAATCTAAATAAAGAATTGGTTCCCAAATTTTAGCAACAAACAACCCAATACCGATACCAGCAAGTACTGATAATCTTTGATCAACAAATGGAAATTGAAATTTCCACATTCTTATTATTAAAGGTTTTTTATTCATTTACGTAGGTTATCGCTGCTCCAAGACCAATCCTAAGAGTAATGCCAATTGGAATAGTATTTTTAAAATCGTAGTTCCCTTTTCTCATATTACTTTCTTTTATTCTTCAATAAGAATTTCTAATTTTTCATTGAGGTTGTCAATTCCTTCTCTGATTTTGCGAACTTCATCATTGGGTGGAGTTCCAAATAATATTCCAGCAATAATTAGAATACGAAACGCCTGCCAATAGGTAATTTCTTTTAATCCAAACACTTGGGGCATTGTCATATTCCACAACCAACGAAGTAGAGCACTAAAGAGTATTAAAAATACAGAAATGAGTGTAATTACTATAATAGCTGTTATGAATATTTCCATATTTGATATTACATCTATTCTTTAATATATATAAAACGATTTATCAATGAATCAAGATAAGTAAAATCAATAGAATTCTTTGACGGTACCTGAAACAATGCTTGTCGACCGCAAGATTGAATTGGTTTGACAAACTCCTCAACAATATGATAATAGGGGCGATTATTATAATCATCAAATATTATCGAAACATTTTCATCTGCATACTTTAATGAGACCAGAAAACAACAAACTCTAAAACGTCCATCAATCAAAACAAGATCAGGAGTATAATCTTGTTTCCATATATTCTCACAATATTTGATAAAATTTTCTTTTTTTGAATCGTCAATTGGAATTCCCCATTTTCCAACTTCTCCACAATCTATTCTATTTAAAATATATCTATATCCTTCATCTTAGAAGATATTTTTGACGCCCATTCTCCATTTGTTTCAACGCTTATAATTTTACTTTTAGTATTATTATAGGCCCACAGAGTAGATTTACCACATCCATATTCTCCATAAATTTTGGAAGTTAATAACAACTCTTTCAACAAAGAATCGTCTCCTTCAAACAAAAAGTTTGGATTTATTCTTTTCTTAATAGATGATAACAATCTTCTCATAAGGTAAAATCACTTTCACTTAGTTTGATTTTTTGTAGTTCTAACTCCATATTTTAAACTTTATCATTTTGCTTTAATAGATTTTTTTGATAACGTGATTGTACTACATCAATTACAATTAAAATCGTAATGATAAAATAAAATGTAGTTTTACTCATAGGGATAATAGGATTGTTAAATAATGTAAGGTGTGCTAAATGCCCTCCATCGGTTAATAACATTATCCCCACCACAAATAAAATGAATAATCCCAATACTTCATACATACGATTGCGTTGCAAAAATTCAGAAATAGTATCTGCTAAATAAATCATCAGTAATCCTCCAATAATGATAGCAATGACCATTAAAATAAAATTATCTGTTAAAGCCATTGCACCTAGAATAGAGTCAAAAGAAAAAACTAAATTAATCATAGCAATCCATAAAATTAACTTTGTTGGAGACACTGATGCGTCTGACATAGAATACTCAAAATTGTGGGATACGAGCATGTGACTAATTTCTTTTATTGATGTATAGATAAGAAAAATACCACCGATTAAAATAATCAAACTATGAATATTAAATGTCCCAGTAACAATATTCTCAATATTTAAAGAAAAGATTGGATCTTGAAAATATTTTATTGACTCAACTAAGGTAAATAATAGTGCAATGCGAAAAAAAACAGCTAATCCAATGGCAATTTTTCGTACCATTGCTTGCTGATCATTAGGCGCTTTTTTTGATTCTAATGAGATATATAGTAGGTTATCAAACCCTAGCACTGCCTGTAGCAATATTAAAAATAACAAGGTTGTGATATTTTCAATCATTTTTCACAATCCTTGCAAGCTCTTGTCCAATCATCACCACCACCACAAGTAATGAGAAAAAGTGACAATATTATGATTAGGTATCGCATCAAACAAATTTAGCCAAAAAAGATGAAAAGATTGGTATGCTTATTTGCTTACCAATGAGTTTACCAATAACATTATGGATTTTGGAAACAACAAGGACTACCGAAGTAGCCCTCATTATCTCTCTAATCTTACATCTTAGCATTGATGTCGGGGTGAAAGGATTCGAACCTCCAACCCCCTGATTGTATTCCCAAATTAAAAATGAATCATCAATGATAAAAATGAATTATCTTTGCTCTTTCCAAATTCTACCAAATAATTTCCCTTAAACAAACGAACAACTGGTATCAACGTTGATGAATATTCATCATCTTGGTAGGTTACTTCATAATTTGCAATCAACCATACTGACATTTTAGTATAGTCAACTGTATAAGGGCTGATAGCTAATCTAGTACCCGATACCCAAGATTCATTATGCGAAAAATATTCCATCATTTGCATCACCATATAACGTCTATTTTCCCAGTCTCCATGTATACCAAAGGAGCCCATTTCTTTATTATCTTTAGTATTAATACCTACGCTTGATAATAGATAGATATTTGCTTGAGAATTGGGAGCATTCCATCTCTTTAAAAGGTAATTATTGTTAATTAATACAAAGGATTCATTCGAATTTCTATCCTCTAATAACCGTCCTCCTATTAACCAATTACTTGTTTGGGATATTCCAAAGCGAATATCATTATAGTTAGGTGTTTGAGTAACCCAAAATACCTTTCCGCCTTTAAAAATAACAGGATGACCAAATAGATGACTTAAAAGAAAAATAGTAATTAAAAATAGTCTTTTGATTTCTTTTCCCACCTTACAAAAAGATTAATGATTATAATCTTTATCATGATTATGGTCATGATTCATAGGTTTCATTTTATTTGATTTATCAAGCTTATATTCAACAACTTCGTTGTCTTGTAATTCAAAAACAGTGTTTGCTTCAAAACCAGAATCTCTAATAATAGATGCAACCTTATCAATATCAACTGACTTATCTTTTAAAACTGAGATTTTTATATATTGATTATTAATATCAATATAGATGCCATTATCATACTTTTTTTTGTTTATCCCATCTAAATCTGATAGCCCTTTCTCTAAACCGTATGCACACAATGAACATACCATTCCTAAAACTTCAACAACAACCTCGTCCTGACTGATAATGACAACATCATTATTCATAGTTATAATCTTTGATTGACCATAACTCAAAGTCAATAATAGTATAATTAACAATGTTTTCTTCATGATAAAACTTACAACAATTAGAGTCATTTTTCATTTATACTTTTTTTGATACACATTGAAGAAAAGAAAATACAAAAAATGTATTTTGGACATTGGCCTATTCAGACATTGGCCTATTCAAAGGGTTAGTGTAGGTATATCTATTTCCTTTAAGTCGGGATTTTATGGATAACTTGGAGTTTTATCAACAGCTTGGACTAATACCGAGATAATTAATTTATTTAATGGTATTACCTCTGCTTTTTTTTTCTTGACCTAGATTGTTTGTTAAAGCGGCGTTGTTTCTTGCCAACTTTAGAATTGTTTTTAGATATCGGACTACTAGGTTCAAATCCATTCACTATATGTTGTGCGAGAGTCTGTTTTAACAATTTTTCAATATCATCTAATAGTTGAAATTGTTCACTACTTACAAACGATATAGCTTTACCTGATTCACCAGCTCTTCCCGTTCTACCTATTCTATGGATATAGTCTTTTGCTACGGTAGGAAGATCAAAATTAATTACTTGGTTCATATTTTTAATATCAATTCCACGTGCTGCTACATCTGTTGCAACTAATATCCTTACACGATTCTTTTTAAAATCATCCAAAGCTTTTGTTCTATAATTTTGTGTTTTATTGCTGTGAATAGCAACTGCTGTGATATGTGATTGGATAAGTTTTTTAGTAAGCCTATTAGCGCCATGTTTTGTTCGTGTGAATACCAGTGCTTGTTTCCATTTCTCTGTTTTTATAAGATGAATTAATAACTCTGATTTTCTAGATGTATCTACGGGATGAATATAATGTTCAACATTTTTAGCTGTTTCATTATCTCTTGTTACTGAAATCTCTAATGGCTTATAAGAAAATTTATTTGCTAACGCCCTAAATGAATCTGAAAAGGTTGCTGTGAACATCAAATTTTGTCGTCGATCTGGTAATAGTCTGATGATTTTTTTTATATCATTGATAAAGCCCATGTCTAGCATTCGATCGGCTTCATCAAGTACTAAAATTTCAACTTTACTAAAATTTATTGATTTTTGATTATATAAATCGAGCAATCTACCGGGAGTAGCGACTAAAATATCAACACCTTTTCTCAGCACTGTCTTTTGATTACGGACAGAAGTTCCTCCGTAGATAGCTGTAGATTTTAAATCAAGATAGCGCCCATAAGTAACAACACTTTCTCTCACCTGAGCTGCTAATTCCCTAGTGGGTGTAACAACTAAAGCTCTTATTACATGGCCTTTAAATCTATGCTTAGGATTAGACAGCATATGTAAAATGGGTAATGTAAAACTTGCTGTTTTTCCAGTACCTGTCTGCGCAGCAGCCATCACGTCTCTTCTTTCAAGTATTGCAGGTATAGCTTTTTCTTGAATTGGTGAAGGTGCTTTATAGCCTTTTTCTTTTAAAGCTTTGAGAATAGGTTCATACAAACCAAGTTTATCGAAAGACATATAATTATTTTGTTATTCCCATAGGAGAGGGAACTTACAACAAATTGACTACTATCCTAATATTAATGGAGTGGGCGATTCAGGATTTGAACCTGCGACCTCCTGCATGTAAAACCAAAGGCTT
>DTWI01000103.1 GCA_012963075.1 Fidelibacterota bacterium | reverse complement strand
GTGAACATAATCATTTCATTGATCCTGACACCGTTCAGTTACCGCCAGATAAGTGAGAAGATTTTATCTTACACCGTTGTTGCTGAAAAATAGTATCCTCTGATTAATATGCATGTCTTTATTACAGGGAAAGAAAGAAGAGTATTTACATTATTATTGTTAATTCTATTTGTTTCTCATCCTCTCGCACAAAAAAATTTCACCATTATTAGTTTACCTGATACACAATATTATACTGATATAAGATATGGTGGTACGCCAGCGCACTTTACTGCTCAAACTCAATGGATTGCGGATAATAAAGATTCACTGAATATAGTTTTTGTTGCTCATCTTGGCGATGTTGTTCAGAAAGGCAACACTAAAGAAATACCATGGCTGTATGCTGATTACAGTATGAGTATAATTGAAGATTCATTAATTACAAATCTAGAAGATGGAATCCCCTATGGTATTGCCGTAGGTAATCATGATCAAGGTGTTGGTGTGGGGTCTGTTGGAGAACCAGGAGAAACAGAATTGTATAACCAATATTTTGGTGAAAATAGGTTCCTAGGTAGATCGTATTATGGTGGACACTATGGAACAAAAAATGACCAGCATTATGTATTATTTAGCGCAAGCGGTTATGATTTTATCGCGATTTTCTTTGAATATAACACCGACCCTGATGAATCTGTCCTTATTTGGGCAGATAGTTTGCTAAATACCTACAGCACGAGGAGAGCAATTATAGTAAGTCATTATATTATTGATGCAGGTATTCAAGGAAATCGGGGAACACAAGGACAAGCTATATATGAAAGATTAAATGACAACCCGAATATGTTTTTGATGCTTTGTGGGCATAAATCAGCGGAGGGAATAAGACAAGATAGTACTATCAATGGGAACATAGTATATACGTTGCTTTCTGATTATCAATATTATCCTAATGGAGGTAACGGGTTTCTAAGAATAATGGAGTTCTCGCCAATCAATAATACAATCCAAGTTAAAACCTACTCACCTACCCTTAACCAGTATGAAACTAAAGGAAGTAGCCAGTTTACATTAATATATGATATGCCGATATGGTTGAGTCCCGATACATTAAAATTATTAGAGAATGATATATTAATTATTGATCTAGATACACTTATCATTGATGATAATAATGCAGGATTATTTATTTCTGTTTCTCAATCAAGTGAACAGAATATTAACATTGTAATAGATAGCTTGTCGCATATAGCAATTTTTACACCGTTTTTGAATTATAATGGAACAGAGGGGTTCATATTTACAGCAACAGATTTAAATGGTGTATCATTGAATGACACTATAATGGTAACTGTATTACCATTGATTGAAATACCTGTAAAGTATGCCTTTCATCAAAACTACCCCAATCCTTTCAACCCAGTAACCACACTGCGTTACGACATACCAGAAAACAGTCATGTCAATATTACAATCTATGATATGCTGGGCAGACAGGTAAAAACCCTAATCAACCAAACCCAAGATACTGGCTACAGGTCAGTGATCTGGGACGCCACTAATGATTACGGTAAACCAGTTAGCGCTGGTATATACCTATACCAGATACAAGTTGGAGAATACATGCAAACTAAGAAGATGGTACTGTT
>DTWI01000102.1 GCA_012963075.1 Fidelibacterota bacterium | reverse complement strand
TTTGATCTAAATGAGCTTCAACTATTTCAACAGGTGAAAGTTCTCGATTTGCGACCTTTAACGCCATATCGACTGCGTCTAGACCGTTTATGGATTGCTCCATGTATTGGATACCTCCTCTAAACTAGTGTCAATAATCAGCTATGGAAATTTGTACTTGACAGGGTTCCCTTTAAGATTTCGGCTATACTACACTGCACTCAGATGCGTCGCAATATGTGGCCAATACAAATGAACTTTTACATATCAATAAAACAAAAGGGTCACAATTGATGGGCTTGGTATATAAATTTGTTTATCATGTGATCTCTTATACGTATCACCTTTCATCGAAATTTTTCAGTTAAATTGTTTTAATTACTGTCAATAGACTGCTATATATTGTTTTTATTAGGTTTATATGCTTAGTTGCTTTTTACCGCAAACAGGTATACATGGGGGTTGACACTATTTGAAAGGGTATGTAGATTACCTGCACGCCGACTCCACGGTGACAATGGATAAAATTCCTTTTAACCGTAGGAAAGGTGATTTTTGTATGTATGGAGTTTGACGTGCAGAGGTACTTGGCACAACGCATCATATCTTCGATACCAGTTCTGTTCATTTTGGCGGTTATTGTGTTCGCAGTGTTACGGCTATCGGGAGGTGATCCCGCAGCGATAATTGCGGGTAAAGATGCCCCTCAATGGCAGATCGAGGCTATCCGTAATGATCTAGGTTTAAATAAACCCGTTTATTTCCAATTAGGAATTTACCTAGTAGATCTTCTTCAAGGTGATCTTGGTGAATCCATCAATTCAAAAAAACCAGTTATAACGCTGATAAAACAGCGAATTGTTCCAACTCTATCAATTGCTATTATGACTGAACTGTTAACCTTGCCGATATCGATCCCGCTAGGGGTATTAGCCGCATGGAAGGCTAATACTTGGGTTGATAGATTAATATTAGTATGGAGCACACTTGGTTTCTCCATTCCTATATTTTTCTTGGGATTTCTATTAATCAAAGCATTCGCTTTGGAATTGCCTTGGTTTCCTGCGGCAGGATATGTGAAACCGGAAGAGGATTTTGGCAGGTTCCTGCATAGACTGATACTGCCTAGTTTATGTACAGCTATTATTTTCTGGGCATTTTTGGTCCGTATGACACGAGCAACAATGATAGAAGTGCTTAGGGAGGATTACATTCGAACAGCACGGGCTAAGGGTTTGGCAGAAGGTGGTGTTTTGATAACACACGCATTGAAAAACGCTGCTCTCCCCATTGTAACTGTAGTCGGTTGGGGTATTGCTGAATTGTTTGCAGGAATAGTTGTTACGGAGCAGGTGTTTGCAATCCCAGGCATGGGTCGATTGATTGTTGACTCGATTGTACGTAGGGATTACCCGATTATACAGGGATGTATGTTGACCATTGCTGTACTTCAAGTCCTCGTTAATCTACTCACAGATATGTCATACGCGATCTTTGATCCAAGGATTAAGTACTAATGCAAGAACAAATTAAAAGCACTGCAGAAAAAGCTCAACCTATGATTGAGCGGTTTATAAATATTTATTGGAAGCCATCCGTAAAAAAATTAGACTGGACATGGCGTCGGCATCCCATGCTGTTGATAGGAGGATTCATCCTCATCGTAATGGGGTTAATCGCAATACTCGCACCTTATCTATGGACTATTGATCCTACTGCAGTCGATCCGCCTAACAGACTAATGGAGCCTGGAGCGGATTGGTGGTTTGGAACTGATTATGTTGGACGTGATGTTTATTCACGCACAATCTATGGAGCAAGAGTTTCTCTAGCTGTTGGATTTGCTGTTGGAGCAATGAGCGTTGTAACAGCCGCATTTTTTGGGTTATTAGCAGGCTATTTCAATACAGTAGACTTAGTAATAATGAGGATCATGGATGCAATTATGTCCATCCCTCATATCCTCCTTGCAATTGCTTTAGTATCTATGGTTGGAGGCAGCGTGCCTATAGTAATCTTTGCTATATGGTTTGTGACTTTCCCCAGGGCGGTTAGGGTGGTAAGGTCGTCTGTTTTAAGTTTGCGTGAAGAAGTGTATGTAGAGGCGGCGCGAGCGATCGGAGCAAAAACATCTCGAATCCTTTGGTATCATGTGTTGCCTGGAACTATTGCCCCATTGATGGTGACTGGAACACTAATTATTGCAGGTTCAATATTGACTGAAGCCATACTTAGCTTCTTGGGAGCTGGTATAGACCCGGAAACACCAGCGTGGGGGTCAATGATGGCTGATGGCAGAAGAACTATTTCAAAAGCAATGTGGGTGGTAGGTATCCCGGGAGGATTCTTAACTTTCACTGTGCTTGCTATCAATATGATTGGAGATAACCTTAGAGATATACTGGATCCGAAACTATCGAGATCAGGCACTTAGGGAGATAATTTGATAAATTAATAGGCCCGGGCAATTTGCTCGGGCCTATTA
>DTWI01000101.1 GCA_012963075.1 Fidelibacterota bacterium | reverse complement strand
GGTGTAATGAATTAAATATTAAAATTATAACACTTTATGCTTTGTCTTCGGAAAACCTTCAACGACCTGACGACGAAGTTCAAAAAATCCTAGATATAATATCAGATAAACTTACTGAATTGATTAATGAGCCTAAAATTGATTTATATGAAGTTCATGTAAAAGGCATTGGTAATCTCCATTTATTGCCATTAGATCTTCAAGATAAAATTACTCTTATAGAAGAAAAAACTAAACATTATAATAGGCATTTTTTTAATTTAGCCTTAGCTTATGGTGGGAGATTTGAAATAATCGAAGCAGTTAAAAATGTTGCCTCGGAAGTACAAAATGGTTTAGATCCTAACAGCATTGATCAAAATATGATAGAAAATAATTTATCTACATCTCATCTTCCAAATCCTGATCCTGATCTAGTTATAAGAACTTCTGGGGAGGAAAGATTGAGTGGGTTTTTACTTTGGCAAAGTGCTTATAGTGAATTAGTATTTCTTGATGTTTATTGGCCTGATTTTCGTAAAATTGATTTAATGCGTGCTATTCGAACATTTCAAAAAAGAGCTCGAAGATTTGGAAAATAGGTTGGATTAATATGACGGTTACTGTAGTTGTTGGTGGGTTTTATGGCGATGAAGGCAAAGGTAAGATAGTAGCTTATTTATCACTCTCTGATTCTCATTCTCTCGCAGTCAGAGGTGGGGTTGGTCCTAATGCAGGTCATACTGTACTTTATAAAGATCAGGTATTGAAATTGAGAATGTTGCCAAGTGCAGTTGTTAACAAATCTACTCGATTATTGATAGGTCCAGGTGTATTGATTGATCCTGTAGTTATACTTCATGAAGCCACAAAATACAATGCGCTTGATAGATTAGTAATAGATCGCAGTTGTGGAATTATAGAACCAAATCATATTAATTCAGATAAATCGGGTTTTTTGGCTTCTAAAGTTGGCAGTACTGGAAGTGGAACTGGCCCTGCTAATGCAGAAAGAGTTCTCCGAACTGCTAAATTGGCTAGAGATTTGGATATTTTCGAAGATTATCTTGATGACATTCCAGGTATTGTGAATTCTCAGATTGAAAATGGCAATGACGTTCTAGTTGAAGGAACTCAGGGTACATTTCTTTCATTATATTTTGGTGATTATCCATTTGTCACATCTAAAGATGTTACAGCATCTGCAATATGTTCAGATGTTGGATTGGGTCCTAAAAAGGTTGATGATGTAATGGTAGTATTCAAATCATATGTAACTAGAGTCGGTGAAGGACCCTTCGCTGGAGAAATCTCTGCATCAGAAATTAAAAAACTTGGTTGGAGTGAAACTGGAACTGTAACTGGGAGAACACGACGTGCAGCCCCATTTGATTTCAATCTTGCACGACGTTCTATTATGTTAAATTCTGCTACTAGTATCGCCATTACTAAACTCGATATTTTATTTCCAAGTGCGACAGGTATAAGAAAATATGACGAATTGTCTTCCGACGCTCAAGCATTTATTGAAAATATAGAAAATGAACTCAATACAAGTGTTAGTATCATTGGCACTGGAGCTGAAGTTTTTGACACTATAGATCGTCGGTGATAGATATGGTAACATTTTCTAACAAATTAAAAAAAATCGCTGAAAAAAAACAAACTCGAATAATTCTATCTTTAGATTTAACCTGTAATAATAATGAACTTTTAAAGAAATCTAAAGCTCTTATTTTTAATACTGCAAATAATATTTGTGCTGTCAAAATTAACTACCATTTATTATTGCCTTTATCTTTTAACACTATGAAAAATCTCATTTCTGTAATGCATGAAAATAATCTTCTAGTTATTGCCGATATCAAATTAAATGATATTTCTTCAACAAATTTAGTTGCAATAAATCATTTATGGAGAATGGGATTTGATGCTTTAATTGTTAATCCTTTTGTTGGATTCAAAGATGGTTTGGAT
>DTWI01000100.1 GCA_012963075.1 Fidelibacterota bacterium | reverse complement strand
CATCTGTTGACCCTCAATTTGAACTTGCTAAAATGCTTGACTGGCTTAAAGCAAATAACAAGCGTAAGAAAGATTATAAAGCGTTTTTTCGAAATTGGCTAAGAAAAGCATCAAATAGCATTGGCAATGGTTCGGGCATAAATCATTCGTATGTTTTTGGATGTAATACTAAAAAATGTTCAACGGAAACATCAAAATATAAAGATATGTACTTTTTTTGTAAAGAATGCAACAAAGAAAAATTAATTATAAAAACAATAAAAAATTAGTTTTCTTCTTTTTCTATATTAATCTTAAAACTGCCTGATAATTCGCTATTAAACTTTACTTCAACTTCATGCAATCCAAGTGTTTTAAGTGGAGATTTTAAATCCATATATTTTTTATCAATTTGAATATTGCGCTCCAATAACAATTGTTCAATATCTGCTTTTGTTACAGAGCCAAACAATCTTTCATTGTCCTCTGATTTTGCTTTGATAGACACTTCTAATCCAGAAATTTGATTTAAGATATCCGATAAACCTTTTTTTTCACGTTCAATTTTATGTTCTTGTTGTTCGAGTTGACTTTTAATTTTTATTAATTGATTAGAAGAAAAATTAATGGCCAAACCTTTTGGTAAAAGAAAATTTCTTGCAAACCCAGATTTAACGTTAATAACATCTCCCTTATTCCCTAAATTTTCTATATCTTTCGTTAGTATTATTTTCATTTTTAATCTCTATCAATTGCTGCGAAAGGAAGCAATGCAACATTTCGTGCTCTTTTAATTGCGGTTACTAATTTTCGATGCATTTTCGCACTTGTTCCAGTAACTCTTCTTGGAACAATCTTTCCTTGATCATTAATAAATTTATTGAGAAGTCTGGTGTCTTTATAATCTATTTCATATACCTTATTTCTTTTGAAATAACAGGATTTTTTTCTACTAGACAGCATTATTTGTCCTCCTTTTCTTTTGATTCTTCTATTTTTTCTTTCGGAATAGGCTTACCGTCAAGCTTAATAATAAGATATTTCAACACTTCCGAATTCAAATTAAGGAATGCTTTAAAATCATTAACAAAATTAGAATCATTAAACTCTGTATGAAGCAAAACGTAATTGCCATATTTTTCTTTGTTAACATTGTATGCTAATTGTTTTTTCCCCCAAAAATTATGGTCCAGCACTGAATGTTTCTTAGCTTCAATATGTTTATTAATATCGTGAATAATTTCAGATATTTTTTCTTTTCCATGTTTCGGATTTACAATATATAATATTTCATAATAATTCATATAATTTCTCCATTAAATCAGTGGTGCTATTACTAATGAAACCACCGATATAAGTTTAATTAAAATATTCAATGAGGGGCCGGCAGTATCTTTAAACGGATCGCCTACTGTATCGCCAACAACAGCAGCTTTGTGAGCATCGCTTCCCTTTCCGCCATGTGCTCCAGATTCAATATACTTTTTGGCATTATCCCATGAACCTCCTGCATTTGCCATAAAAATAGCTAACAATACTCCTGTTACTGTTGCTCCTGCTAAAACTCCACCTAACATAGTTGGATTTTTAAGAATCAACCCAAAAAATATTGGTGTAAATATTGCTAAAGCTCCAGGCAAAACCATCTTATTGATAGCAGCAGTAGTTGCTATGTCTACACATTTTGCATAGTCAGCTTTTACTCCAGCTTTACCCTCAAGAAGGCCTTTAATTTCTCTAAACTGTCTTCTTACTTCTTCAATCATTTGAAAAGCAGCGTCCCCAACCGCTTTCATTGCAAGCGCAGAAAAGACAAAAGGTAAAATTGCTCCAATAAAAAGTCCCGCCATCACCGTTGGGTTACCAATGTCCAACACCAAACCTCCAACAATTTCTCTAAATGCTGCAAATAGAGCTAATGATGTTAATGCAGCTGAACCAATCGCAAAACCTTTTCCGATAGCAGCAGTTGTATTACCAACAGCATCAAGTTTATCCGTTCTTTGTCTTACTTCGCTTGGAAGTTCAGCCATTTCTGCAATGCCTCCAGCATTATCGGCTATTGGGCCATATGCGTCTACAGCCAATTGAATACCAATAGTTGACAACATCCCCAAAGCAGCAATTGCGATTCCATAAAGACCTGCAAAATGAAATGCTCCCAAAATTGCTAATGCAATAATAAGAACTGGTAATGCGGTAGAATACATTCCGTTTGCTAGACCTGCTATGATATTGGTTGCTGCTCCCGTTTCGCTTGCTTGAGCAATTGCTCGAGAAGGGGTT
>DTWI01000099.1 GCA_012963075.1 Fidelibacterota bacterium | reverse complement strand
TATAGGACGCTTTTGATGATTTAATTTCTTTGCATTTGAAAAAATATTTTCCTGAAACATTGTGCATGTCATTCGATGTTGACAAATAAATACTGGAATCTGCTCCATCTTCAACTGTTCTAGCAAATAAATTTGATCCAAATTTAACAATACGTTTTATAACCGTACCTTCATTTCCTCCAATATTGGTGTTAACAAATCCCGGATGTAAGCAATTCGCGGTTACTTTATTCTGAATCTGCGCCAAACGATAAGTAAACATAATATTCATGAGCTTTGAAACACAGTATGTACTCCACCATGAATGTTTTTTTTCTGAATTAATATTGTCGAAATCAATCGTTGCTCCAATATGAGCATTAGAAGCCACATTGACCACCCTAGGCCCTTCAGAAGCTGATAACATATCCATTAGGTTGGTTGTAAGTACAAAATAGTTCATCTGATTGGTAGCAAAGGTTCTTTCCAATCCTTCGCTAGTAATTATTTTGTCTTTACTAGCTCCTCCCGCATTATTTAATAAAACATTAAGATGAGAATATTTGTTTCTTATATGATTAGAAAGAGAAGAAACTTCTTTTACCAAGCTTAAATCTGCTTGAAAAAAATCTAATTTATCATTACCGGTCTCAGAAACAATTGCTTCCATTGCCTTCTTTCCTTTCTCAGGATTTCTACCGACAAGACCAATACGATATCCTTGGCCCGCAATTGCTTTTGCAGCAGCCAATCCTATTCCATCGGTAGCACCAGTAATGATTATAATTTTATCATTCATAAACCCTCTTTGAACGAATCAATATTAATTATAAATTTGAATCGATGTTACAAATTTATGAACTGATTTTAATACCTTGGATTATCTTGGGAACTATAATATTTTTTATTCTTTTTAAAATCCCCGCTCCTTATGGAAAATTCTCCAATACAAATTGGGGGCCAAGAATTCCAAGTCAATTAGGATGGTTTGTAATGGAAATTATTTCTCCTATCGCGTTCGCATACTTCTTTCTTATAGGAGATACGGAAAAAAGCTTGGTTACATGGATATTTTTTCTTTGTTGGGTAGGCCATTATTTTAACCGAAGCTTTATTTACTCTTTTAGGCAACAAAATCCAACAAGAATACCGCTTTTTTTTGTTTTTTTAGCAATTTTATTTAATACTATTAACGGATTTATTAATGGCTATTATCTAGGTTCGATGGAAACATATACGCTTGGCTATAGTTTTAATTGGAATTTTATTTTAGGTGTTTTATTATTTTTTGTTGGAATGGTTATTAATGTAAAGTCAGATAATATTCTTTTAAAATTAAAATCACAAGGAAACGGGTATCAAATTCCAAATGGTTTCCTTTACAAGTATGTTTCATCTCCCAATTATTTAGGAGAAATCCTTGAATGGACTGCATTTGCGATAATGACATGGTCTTGGGCAGGACTATCCTTTATGATTTGGACAATGGCAAACCTAATACCAAGAGCTATTAAAGGACATCAATGGTATCATCAAACATTTGATGATTATCCAAAAAAACGAAAAATTATTTTTCCTTTCTTTTTTTAATAAAATATTGTTGAAGTAACGCTGATGCATCAGCTCCCAATACATCTCCTTTTATTATAGAAGGTGTTGTAAAATTTGAATTTCCACATACTTCAAATTTAGATCCACATGCTCCAAATTCTTTATCATAACATCCAAAATAAAGTTTCTCAATACGGCTATTAATAATGGCACCAGCACACATAGAACAAGGTTCTTTTGTGACATAAATTGAACACTCATTTAGACGCCAATCATCTAATGTAGAACAAGCTGCAGTAATTGCTATCATTTCAGCATGGGCTGTAGCATCATTTAGTGATTCACATTGATTGTGGCCTTGACCAATAATTTTATTATCGTGAATAATAACGCATCCAATAGGAACTTCATCATCATTGAAAGCTTGAGATGCAAGTCGTAATGCACGTTGCATCCAATCTTTATGAGAAAGCGTATTGAATCGGGTCTCTACAGACATGAGCTACATGTTCTCCGAGGCCGACGCGTTCAATCAGGACATCAGTTCGTGGGACGTCAGCAGCGTCACGGACATGAGCTACATGTTCTACAACGCCACCGTGTTCAATCGGGACATCGGTTCGTGGGACGTCAGCAGCGTCACGGACATGTACGCCATG
>DTWI01000098.1 GCA_012963075.1 Fidelibacterota bacterium | reverse complement strand
GATAATATACCTTTCACTATTACAATGATACCGATTATTCACTTGATCCTTGAAAGTACACCCATCCCCAATAATATTTTGTGGTGGGCATTGGCGCTGGGTGCCTGTTTTGGCGGAAATATCACAATGATCGGCGCCTCAGCGAATATTGTATCCGTGGGCATAGCAAAAAAATATGGTGTGGAAATATCATTCATTGATTTTATGAAAAAAGGAGTTATCGTGACTCTGATATCACTAACGTTAGCTTCTATATTTCTAGTGCTTTATCTTAGGGCTTCGCTATGAGTAATAATGATCAGCTAGTTTTAGATGCCCTTTTTAGGGATATTGTGAAGTTTTATTCATCTTCCCAGACCAGTATTATTACTCTGAATGCCATAACCGCAGCAATTACAGAACTCGAATGTCCAACTGAAGATTTTAAAATGGAATTAACTACAGTTTGCGATATTATCAAGAACAGCCAACCACGGATGTTCCCGATTGATAATCTTATTATTCTTTTGGAAAAGGAACTGCAGGAAAAAGATTATTTTTCTGATAAGGATATTGATGCACGAAAGACTGCAGTTACAAAAATTATAGAAAGCCTGGAAGAACGACTAAACGATGACATGAATGAATTGGCTAATCAAGGTGTAAAGCATATTGAAGATGGAGATCATATCATTTTGCATTCGGTTGAGGAAGGGGCAGAGCTGTTATTGCCAGAAGCGAAGCGTATGGGTAAGAATTTTGAAGTATTAATCCTGCGGCAGGATCTTGTTAAAACAAAACAGGTGATCAATATTCTTGACACTGCTGGTATTAAATATACTGTAGTACCAGAATGGGATCTGATCCACTTTTTTGACAAAGTGAATAAACTATTCATTGGTGCTTATGCGTTGACGGTTGATGGAAAATTTGTTAGTGATAGTGGCACCTCTAACATCGTCAGTGAATGCCATATTCATAAATTACCTGTTTACTTATTTGCCCCAACGCTTGAGATAACAAATACATTTTCAAGAGATCAGAATATATATTTAAAAGATGAATCCGTTAGTGAAAGCGGATCAGATTACAACCTAATTTCCCATTCAAGTGATATTGTGTCCCTGGATTTGGTTGATCATATTATTACTGAACACGGTGCAATTGATAAAAGTAAGTTAGCGGATTATTGTACTACCTAGTATTTGCAGCGTAACGTCTTACCATTAATAAATAACATAACAAATACCCGATAGCCCCATGGTAAAAGATAATAGATTTTTATTCAACCAAAAGGGCAGGGAACAGCTCAAAACAGAGTTGGCAGAAGAAGGTTTCGCCCGCAAGACCTGCTCGTTTTACCGCTATATAAATATCGATGAGCCGCAAGCATTGCGGGATGAATTATACAAGGAATGGTTTGCCTTACGCATACTTGGCCGGGTCTACTTAGCCGCGGAAGGGATCAATGCGCAGATTAGCGTGCCTGAACCCCATTGGGACCAATTCTTGGAAACGCTCAATTCGAGAGGTGTATTGGCCAAAATGCCTCTAAAACATGCTGTACAGGAAGGGCAATCGTTCTTTAAACTGGCCATCCGGGTAAAGCAAGAACTTGTGGCCTACAATATTCCTTTTAACCAGTATGACATGAACCATGTTGGTGAACAACTGAATGCGGTCGAGTTCAATGAAGCGCTCGATAATCCAGACAGTATTGCTGTCGATATGCGTAATTATTATGAGAGTGAAGTCGGACAATTTAAAACCGCTATTATACCCGACGTGGAAACATCTAGGGACTTGCTGCCGCAAGTAAGGCACTTGCTGAAAGGACAGGAGGAAAAAGAGGTTCTGCTATATTGCACTGGGGGAATCCGCTGTGAAAAAGCCAGTGCCTAT
>DTWI01000097.1 GCA_012963075.1 Fidelibacterota bacterium | reverse complement strand
TACTTTTTGAATCTTGGTTTTTTTCATTTTCTAATATCTTGCCATCTACCACATAATTTTGATTAAAAATATAATCGTTTGTTTTGGTAGCAAACCATATATCAAATAGTTCATTTTCCCATTTAGATTTATTAGAATCAGAATTTTTATTGTTGCGTTCTATAGTAATGCGTGATTGCACATGAAATTTTTTTGATAATAAAGAATGATACATGCCAGAAGACTCCCAAGGACAAAAAATATAGATGGAACCAGTGGATTTTATTACACGACTTGATTCTGTAAGCCAAACTTCCATCCAATCTAAGTAATTTGTATATGTTGGAGAATTTCTCTTTGTTTTCTCATTTTTAGGCCCATTCGAAGGTTCTGTAATGATTAAATCAATTGATTCATCAGGGAGTTCAACAAGACCATCAATTGCATCTGATAGAAAGACCCCCTCAGACAATTTGTTTTTAAATCGCATGTCTTCGTTTGTTTTAATAGCAGGTAAATAGCGATCTAAATCTTTTACTGTTAAAATATCAGAATGCATAACTGTCGGAATTTAGCTTTATAAATCTAATTTAAAAATTGTAAGTTTATTCTCTTAGTTAATATGAAAAAAATAAAAATTGTAATGAGTGAACTTCCATCAATAGCTTGGTGGGGAGACGGGATTACAGCATACCCTGATAATGATATGATGAAAGCGGGTGTTGTACCCAATCAAACCCGTGTAATAAAAGAACATAAAGCATTGGTAAAAGTTATTAGTGATTTAGAATTTGATGTTATATTGATTCCTTTTTCAGAACAATTAGAAAATGCCAACAAATTTGACTTTGTATTTACAAGAGATCATTTCCTATGTAATCAAAATAAAGAAATTGTTATTTGCAATATGCGTCTTCCTCAACGCTTGGAAGAAACAGATTTCGTAAAAGATACATTGAGAGAATTAGGGTATACTATAAAAATACTTCCAAAAAATGAATGTATTGCAGAAGGAGGTGAATTTTTTTATTTACCTAATGAAAATATTTTGTTGTCTGGATGTTCTCGTAATAACAAAGCTGGGGCTGAAACAATGGCAGAATTAATGGGAGTAAATTCACTCCACATTATATATTCACAAGGATATCATCTCGATACTGCAATTTCTCCCATATTTGATTCTAGTAATAATTGTATTGCTTTGATGTGTGCAAAAGAAGTGTTTGATGATAATAATTACAAATTACTACGAGCATTATGTAAACAGCATAATTGGGAACTATTAAGCCAATATCATCCAAATAAAGAAGAATCTCTCAATGCTAGAACAGCAATGAATTGCTTAACTCTTCCTGGTCTTTTAGTGGGAACAAGTACGATTGAAGATAAAAGAATTATGGAATTTGTTAGCACAAATCAAATTGAATTTATTGCAACTAATGTATCACAATTTAACTTAAGCGGTGGTTCAGTACATTGCTTAACCAATGAATTGTTTTAATTATTTATCTTTAAAAAATTCCCAAATCAGATCTGAACTATTTAAGTCATCTCCCCAATCTTGGTGAAACCAAGTATGTCCTTCGTATTTCATTTTATAGAGAATAACTTCAGTATTTTCATCACAATTATAAGAAATAAATTGGGTGGACTGGATACCATCATTATTAAAGTCAGGAACTGAGATTTCGGATTGATTTTGACAATTATTATTATTAGCCCAAAAAGTATGAACATCTTCAACTGGTACTGACCAAACAACTCCATTATATGGTACAACAGTGTCTGAATTGCCATGAAAATGAATTATGTTCTTTTTGTTTGGTGGATTACAAGTATAAAATTGTGCCATTGATCCTGTTACAGATCCAATGCCATTAATCTCTTCAAGTTCACAAGCAAGCCTATAGCTCATAAACCCTCCCAAAGACATACCGCATGAAAAAATTCTATCAGAATCAATATTATAATCTGTTTTAAAGTATTGAATCAATGCCTTAAACAACCCAACATCATCCACATCATCAAATGTGCCCACAACGTTCACGTTCCAACCAGTAGTATTAGTAATGTCCGTAGTTCCTTGAACATACACCGCAATAAAATTCTCTTCATCAGCTATTTGATCAAATCCTGAATAACTATGGATAGCGTTGGCACTACTAGTATATCCATGAAGAACAAATAATAAAGGAATAGAATAATTTGAATTGAAGTTTGGCGGTACATGTACAATAAATGTACGTTGATGAGCTCCCCAAATCGTTGAAAATAGTTTGGTTTGTTCGTCTAATGTATAGACCAACTCCACTTCAAGTTCAGTGGTATCACCACCACCGCTACCACCGCTACTATCAGAAGGGTCTACAAGACCAGTAGGATTTATTATCTTGTTATTATTAGAACAACTAATAAAAATAAAACATAATAGTATTATAATTATGGATTTACGATTTAGTATCATTAATAATTGTTTGTATTAGTTTTTCAACCTCAAATTCAAAATTAGCGATAGAAGAGTTGTTTTCAATAATATAATTTGCATATTCTTTTTTCTTCTCATCTGACCATTGCAGTTTAATTCGCTCTTGAATAGTTTCTAATGATAAATTTTCCCTAGCTAAAGCACGTTCAATACGAACAGATTCAAGACTTGTAATTAAAATAAGAGGCAAATTGAACTCATTATAATATTGATGAGAACCGCTCTCGATAATTAAAGCAGCATCAACAATAAAAATGGTATGCTTTTTTTCATGACGGATTGTTTCAATTCTCTTTAAAAGTTCTGCATTTACAGCCGGGTGCAGGATGGCATTTAATTTTTTCTGATTCTCTTCATTTTTGAATACTACCTTACTCATAGACAGAGGATTGGTATTTTTTAAATCGGGAAAAGTGTGAAGAATTTCTTCTGATATTTCTTTATTGAGCAAAAGAAGTTTTGCTTCTTTATCTGCATCAAAAATGTATGCATTGTGCTCTTGTTGAAAAATTTTAGATACTGTGCTTTTACCAGAAGCTATCCCTCCAGTTATGCCAATAACAATCATTATTGTATCTTTTCTAAAATACGTTGGGTTACTTCTTCAACAGTTCCATCTCCATTAATAGTAAGAAGTTGGTCTTTATAAAATTGAATTAATGGTTCAGTAAGTTCTGAATAAACTTTTTGACGATTGATGATAACCTCTTCTGCATCATCGCTTCTACCAGAATTTTTTGCTCTATTGGTTAATCGATTGATTAAAATATCTTCATCAACATGAACATTGATGACATAATCAATTTGCAAATCAAGTTTTTGGAAAATTGCTTCTAATCCTTCAGCTTGAGGAATTGTTCTAGGAAATCCATCTAAAATAATTCCTATGCCTTTTAAGGAGGTTAAAGTGTTTTCCATTATTGATAATAGCACATCATCTGGCACAAGGAATCCTTGATTCATATAATTTTTTGCTTCTAAACCAATATCGCTTTTATTATCAATTTCATGGCGCAACATATCTCCAGTTGATAAATGCATAAAATTATATTTTTCAGCTAAAATTTTAGCTTGGGTGCCTTTTCCTGCTCCTGGTGGCCCCATAATAAGAAAGTTCATATTATGATTGCATTGCTTTTGGTTGATCAAAAATTGTTTGCATGATGATGCCAAGTTTGAATGGATTACTAGAATATTTTTTTTGTAATGTTTGGATTTTAGATTTTGCATCAAATAAACTATCTTGAGTATGAGTATCCGTATGCCTAGTACGCTTAATTGTTGATTGTAAAACGCTTAAACGACGAGTATCCTGAATCTTGCTAACATTATGCGTAGCATTAAAATGTTCTTCAAAGATTGGTTCAATATGGTGTGTAGATTGATCCTGAATCTGTAAACCAACTTTGGGTGGAACAATATCAATTGGTTTGATAGGTTTTTTAACAGACCGAGGCGGTTTAGGTATTTCAACTTCTGCTTCCATTTTCTCGAATGCATCATTAAGAAAATCTAAAACACTTTTTGTCTGTGGTGGTACAGCAGGAATAACGTCTTTTACTTCTTTTTCAAGAGGCCGAGGAATGGCCTTTTTCTTTCGACTTCTATACGCAGAAAAAAGATAAAATGCTAAGATAACAAGCCAATAAAATAACTCTTCCAAACTTTATTATTCCTCAGTTATGTCTTGTTCTTCACCAGTATCAGCAATTGATTCTCTCATGCTAGTGTCGGCAGCAACATTATTAAGTTTATAGTAATCCATAACTCCTAAATTCCCTTCGCGGAACGCTTGTGCCATTGCTTTTGGAACTTCGGATTCAGCTTCAACAACCTTTGCTTTCATTTCCTGTTCAAGTGCAACAGCCATTGCTCTTCTGGTTTCTGCCTTTGCTTGTGCTACACGTAAATCTGCTTCTGCTTGGTCTGCTTGAAGCTGAGCACCAATATTTTTCCCAACATCGATATCGGCAATATCAATTGATAAAATTTCAAAAGCAGTTCCCTTATTTAATCCTCTGTCTAATACGGTTTTTGAAATCGAATCAGGATTTTCTAACACCGCTTCATAAGTTTCTTTAGAACCGATTGCGCTTACAATGCCCTCACCAACTCTTGCAATAATAGTCTCTTCTGTAGCACCCCCAACCAAATTAGGGATATCAGTTCTTACCGTCACTCTTGCTTTTGCTCTTACCTCAATTCCATCCTTGGCAACCGCTGATAATTTACCCTCTACTGGTGCATCAATTACTTTTGGATACACACTAGTTTGTACAGCAGCCAATACATCTCTTCCTGCCAAATCAATAGCAGTAGCGATGGAAAAAGTAAGATCAAGACCAGCTTTAGAGGCGGCAATTAATGCATCTACAACCTTATTTACATCCCCTCCAGCCATATAGTGTACTTCTAAATCCGAACTTGAAACACCCTCTATCCCGGCTTTATTAGAAGCAATTAAACCATTAACAATGATGCTAGGGGGAACTCTTCTAAATCTCATACCAACTAAATTAAAAATTGTTATATGTCCTCCTCCAATACTAAAAATAGCTTGTAACCATAATCCAACTGGCACAATCCATAATAGTACGATAATAAATAATACTAACGGTATGGCAAAATACAGTCCCATTACTCCTCCTTTATACTATGTGGTTTATTATACAATTTATTCATAAAAACTAATATAAATAAGTACTATACCTTTGATCTTTTGTCATAGTTGTCTTTTAAGGTTGTTTTATTTGAATCTGTCGTAATAAATTTTTGAAATACTTTTGATTGTGATATTAAACGAATTAACATAATTAATATTATAACACCTCCAACAATTGACCAAGCAAAACCATCTAACGCTGCTGAATATATTTCATCACTTACTGGAACATCAGGAATCAATAATAAATATAAACCATAAAATAGAATTACTAATCCTACTATACCAAAAACACCAAATCCAGGAATAGCTACAAACTCAACTAATAATAGAGTTAATCCTGAAAAAATGATTAACAAATCTGTAGCTGAAGCAAGCTTGGTTAAATAACCTGCTCCTAACGCTAATGTTAAACAAATTATTCCGATAGTGCCTCCAATGCCCCATCCTGCACTATATAGTTCAGAAATAATTCCAATAGTACCAAAAGTAGTTAATAGAGAAGAGACAACAGGATCTGTAAGAATGCGTACTAAATCTTCGGACCAATTTTCATCCAAGGTAATAATATCATAGTTTTCTATACTTAAATCTAAAAGAATATCTTCAATTGATTCACTTGTTCCATCAGCAATTTTATATTTTAGGGCAAGTTCAGTCGTAAGTGTAATTAGCTTGCCTTCTTTACGCCCTTCTATATCATCTACCTTCATAGAATCACCATCAACTACAAGATATTCGAAACTCAATTCTTCATCAACCATCCCACGAGCAATGGCGGTGTTTTTTCCAGATTGTTCTGCAGTAGCAGCCATTTCTTCTCTCATATAACTTTGAGATTTTTCAGCTTGTTTTTCACCGCTCATATCTACTACGCTTGTAGCACCAATTGTAGCTCCAGAAGTCATATAGATTTTATCACAAGAAAGAGCAATAAGAGAACCAGCAGAAATAGCACGCCTATTAATAAACGCAATGGTTTGAATGTCAGTACCAGAAATTGCATCTTTAACTTGTGTTGCTGCATCAACCCGTCCACCAAAAGTTTCAATATCAAAAATAATTAGTTTGGCATCATCCTTTTCAGCAGTATCAATAGCACGATTAACAAAAGCAGGAATACCTAGATCAATTGTATTTTGAATTGGAACAACATATACTTTTGTATTATGGTTATCAGCAAGCGTAATGCTAAAAATAACACATAAAATAAATATCCAAAGCTTGTTAAATTTTGTTTTCATTGCTAACACAAAGATTTACATTATAAAAATGTATTGGTTTCTCAAGTCTTATTCTTTTTGTTTGGAGAAATTGCCAAAATTCTTTCTCAAAAGTAACTATAAAATAAATTATTTTCTATTATTCCGTGTTCTAAAACTAAGAAAGAAAATGGCCTTAGAAAATCTTAGAATCGCATTCCCAGAAAAGGATAACAAGTGGTATAATACAATTATTAAAAAATGTTATCAATTTTATTTGGAAGAAATCGTGGATTTCCTCAGTCAATATGCACATTTTGATCTAAAAAAAGTTCATCTAAACAATATTCATATTCTAGATGAAGCACTAAAAGAGGAAAAAGGAGTTATTTTGGTCAGTGGACATTTTGGATCATTCCATAAATTATTCGTTGCGATGGCAAAAAATGGTTACAAGAATATTGCAGGGGTATCATACAAACAAAATAATCGTGAAGCCGGAAGATTGTTTTTAGAACTAAGAAAACCATATATATCAAATGAAATGCACAAGGGAGGTCCGGCTAATGAAGTTAAAAAATCATTACAAAATAAGGAGATACTTATACTTCTAAGTGATCAAGACGCAGGACAGAAAGGTATTTTTGTAAAATTTTTTAATATACTTTCTTCTACTCCTTCTGGAGCAGCAAGATATAATCAAATAATGGGAAGCCCACTGATTTTCTGTTCAATAGTAAAAACTAATAACCATCACGAAGCAAACTTTGAAAGAATAGATACAGCAAATATGAGCATTGAAGATACGGTTCAAAAATATACTTCGATGCTTGAACAAATGATTAGAAAATATCCTGAACAATATTTTTGGCTTCATAAACGTTGGAAAACAAAACCACAATGAAACGCATATCTATTAATGATGTCAATGCAATTGATCAAGCTATTACATCATTAACAAATAAAGAGATTATCGTTTATCCAACAGATACAATCTATGGAATTGGCACCGATGCAAACAATGATAGGGGCATTAAAAAAATAAATAATTTAAAAAAAAGAACAGGACCAATGACAATTATCGCCCATAAACTGGAAGATATTTCAAGCAACATTTTAATTAATCCCATATTAGAGGGAAAAATGTTAAAAATTATAAACAACGGAGATACTTGCATTGTTCCTTATACAGAAAATTTTATTAGTAAACTTATTGTAGATCAAGGGAAAATTGGATTCCGTATTCCACAACATGCATTTTTAAATGTGCTTTTATCTAACTATAACAATCTAATCACTAGCACGAGTGTCAATATCAGTGGAACACCACCATTAAATGATCCAGATTTAATTGAAAAAGAGTTTGGCAATGAAATTGATTTATTATTAGATGCAGGAACATTACAAAATAATAATCCATCAAAAATTTATATTTTTGAACATAATACAATTTCACAAATTAGATAAATAATGAAGAAAATTATTATAACATTACTTGTTTCATTGTTAAGTGGTCAAGATTTTATCGATGGAGAAAAATATAACTACAATGTCTTTTTTGGACCAATAAAAATGGGGAAAGCAAGCCTAGAAACCAAACCAATTGAATTCATTAATAATCAGGAAGTGTACCATTTTCATTTTTCTGTAAAAACATCAAAACTTGGAGATCGACTATATAAAATTAGAGACGAAATTAATAGTTGGATTGATAAAGAAGGATTTTATCTAGTAAAACAAGAAAAAAATATAAGAGAAGCTAACTTTCGCCGAAAGTCAAAAACAATGATTAAAAATAATATTGCTGTCACCAATGGAAAAAAATATATTCTTCCTGGAAAGGTAGTTGATCCTTATGGATTAATTATGATATTGCGTAATATCAATATTCCAGAAAATACTTCAAAAAAATTTTTAACATTGGATGAGGGTAAAATTCGAGAAATTGAAATTAAAAATACTGGTTATAAATCAATCAATACACCAGCTGGAAAATTTAATGCCTATACTTACAAGCCAGTTTATAATGGTAAATCAGTACTAAAAAATAAAGGAGATATGGAAATTTCTTATGCTATTGTTGGTGATAATACAATCCCTATAAAAATATCGATTAAATTGAAAAATGGAGTGATTGTTTTAAAGCTAAAATCCTATTAGGACAAAACCCTCAGAATATCATTAATAATAAGAAATGCCATCAAGCCTAACAAAATAAACATGCCAACTGATTGAATACGCATTCTTGTTTTAATAGATAACGGTTTTCCTAATAGCATTTCAATTAATATAACCATAATCTGACCACCGTCCAGAGCAGGAATAGGTAAAATATTGATAAAAGCTAAATTCATACTAATAAGAGCCATCAACATTAAAAATGGGGTAAGTCCCGCTTGTGCTGCTTCTCCTGCCATTTGTCCAATCATAATGATACTACCAACATCGTCTCTACTTACATTTCCTGTAAAAATCATTTTTAACGATGTAGTCATTAATATCATTGACCAAATTGTTTGATCAAATCCATATTGAAATGATTCAATAAAACTTAAATCTTTTATTTCTCTTTTTTTATCAACACCAAGTTTCCCAATGACTTGATCGACTCTTCCTGATGCAATGTCTGGCGCAGATAATGGGGTAATGCTCTTTTGAATTTCACTGCCGTCTCTAATGATAATCATAGATAATGTTGTATTGGGGCTTTGTTTAATAATAGTAGTAAACTCATCCCATGTTTTAACATTGGTAGCATTTACAGAAATTACCATATCGCCTTGATTTAATCCTCCTTCAAAAGCAGGACTGTTTGGGACAACATAATCAATGGTTGTATCATTATTAACAACAACCGGTTCTCCATTCATTTTCCCAATAATAACAAATACTAAAAAAGCTAAGAGGATATTCATAATTACTCCAGCACTCATCACCCAAATTTTTTGTAGAGGACTTTTTGATTCTAATTCATCGTCTTCACCACTAAAACCAGAATCCATGCTTTCATCTAATAGTCCCTTCATTTTAACATAACCGCCCAATGGTAAAGCACCTATTGCAAAAACAGTCTTGGAATTTTTAGGTTTGAAATTATAAATTGTTGGGGGCATTCCGATTGAAAATTTTTCTACCGTTACCCCAACACTACGGGCAGCTAAATAGTGTCCTAGTTCATGAACAAAGACAATAACCCCTATTAAAATGATGAATGCTAAAATATAAATCATACTTAATTAATTTGAGCCTAAATATACTTTTATTTCTTGATTTAATTGAATCAAATCTTCTGTGTTAGGTTTTTCTTTGGATTGAAATTTTTTTACTGTTTTTTCAATGGTTTTTGGAATGTCTAGAAAACAAATTTTATCATTTAAAAATAAGTCAACAACATGGTCATTTGCAATGCTCATAACAGGAATACTATTTCCCCCTTCCTGAACTAAATCAATTGCAAGTTTTAAACATGGATATCGGTTCATATCTGGTGTTGAAAAAGTAAGTTGATTGATTTCTGAAAAATCTAATGTTCCAAAATTATTATGCATTCTTTCAGGATAAGATAAAGCATATTGAATTGGAATTTTCATATCTGGAACACCTAATTGTGCTTTGTAAGAATTGTCTATAAACTGAACAAAAGAATGAATAATTGACTGAGGATGAATAACAATATCAAGTTGATCAGTACTCACTCCAAATAACCATAACGCTTCAACATATTCTAACCCTTTATTCATCATCGTAGCCGAATCAATAGAAATTTTATTCCCCATATTCCACTTTGGATGATTTAATGCTTCTTCTTTAGTAATTGTGTCAAATGAGTCAAGAGGTCTTTCTAAAAAAGGACCTCCACTACCAGTTAATGTAATTTTTTTTAAAGAATTGTCAGGCTCACCATGTAAACACTGAAAAATAGCCGAAGGTTCGCTATCAACAGGAATAATTTGTGAACTACTATCGTCAAGTAAGGGCATAATAATATGACCTCCTAAGACCAAGGACTCTTTATTGCTTAATGCTAAATCAATACTATTAGATACGGTGTTAATTGTTGGAATTAATCCTGCGCTACCAACAATGGAATTGATTGCCAAATCAATTTTATTATACTGCGAAAGAATATGAGAAGAATCTTCACCAACAATAAGTTCAATACTATGTTTTTTGCAAAAACCATTTAAAGGATGACTAGAATCAATTTTATTAATTGCTACTTTGATTGGCATAAATTGTTGGACTTGATCTAAGAGAAGATTAGCATTTTCTCTACAAGAAAGACAAGAAACTTTAAATTTGGCTTGATGAGCATTTATTACAGATCAAGTTTGTGTTC
>DTWI01000096.1 GCA_012963075.1 Fidelibacterota bacterium | reverse complement strand
TTTTAAAATCATATGGAGGATGAATAAACTTATTTGTCCACCCTTTTTTAGGAGAAATCTGAAATCCAGAAACATTTACAGTTTCTAATGCGCGGCACGTGGAAGTTCCAACTGCAAAAATTCGTCTTCTTTTTAATTTTGCTTCATTAATAGCTAGGGCGGTTTCAGGGTTAACTTCAAAATATTCTGAATCCATATGATGTCTCTTTAAATCTTCAACTTGTACGGGCTTAAAAGTTCCTAAACCAATATGCAAAGTAATGGTATGTATTCTAACGCCTTTTTTTTGAAGCTGTTTTAATAGTTTATCAGTAAAATGTAGCCCAGCCGTAGGGGCTGCAACGGCTCCTCGTTTTTTTGCATACACAGTTTGATATCTTTCGCGATCGTTTTTTGTTGCATCTCTTTTAATATATGGTGGCAATGGAGGATGTCCGATCGTGTCTAAAATATCGTCAAAATTTTCTTTTCCAAACTCAAAACGTACAACTCTCCCTCCAGAAACAGTATTGTCTATAACATCACAAAATAAATCTTTGGAAAGAATTAATTTATTTCCAATTCTTACTTTTCTAGCTGGCTTAACTAATACTTCCCATAGCCTATCTCCTAATTCTCTTAAAAGAAAAATTTCTACTTTTGCATCAGTTCTGTCTTTTGTTGCAAATAAACGGGCGGGAAATACTTTGGTATCATTAACAATAAGTAAATCATTTTTTTGAAAATAATCCACAATATTTACAAATTTTTTATGGGTTATCGTTTTATTTTCTCGATTTAAAACCATCATTTTAGAGTTTTCTCTTTTTCGGTTTGGTTTTTGTGCAATAAATTTTTTTGGTAATTGATATTTAAAATCAGACAACTTATACTTCTTCTTGTTTTCAATCATTGAACAAACTCTCCTGTTTTTTTATATTAAATAATTTATAAGCTCGCTCTGTAGCTGTTCTCCCCCTTGAAGTTCTTTCAATAAATCCTTCTTTAATTAAATATGGCTCATAAACATCTTCTATGGTCTGTAAGTCCTCGTTAACAGAGATAGCTAAAGATTTTCCACCAGTTGGACCACCATTAAATTTTGAAATTAGATTTTTTAAAATTTTTCGATCCATTTCTTCGAGACCATTTTTATCAATACCAATATTATCTAATGATTCTATTGCTTGATTAATAGTGATTTTTTTGCTTTTTTGAACTTGGGCAAAATCTCTGACTCTTTTTAAGATTCTATTTGCAACTCGTGGAGTTCCACGCGATCTAAGAGCAATTTCATAAAGCGCATCTTTATTAATAGTAACATTCAAAATTTTTGTGGTACGTTCTAACACTTGAAAGATTTCATTGGTTTTATAGTATTTTAAACGAAAAATTACACCAAATCGATCTCGCATTGGAGTAGTAATTTTCCCAAGCCTAGTAGTTGCACCAACTAGTGTAAATGGTTCTAAATCAATTCTTATGGTCCTAGCATTGGGACCCGAATCAATTAAAATGTCTATACGATAATCTTCCATTGCAGAATATAAATATTCTTCAATAGTTGTATTAATTCTATGAATTTCATCAATAAAAAAAACATCCCTATTTTGTAGGTTAGTTAACATGCCTGATAAATCACCTGGAATAGAGATAACGGGCCCAGAAGAACTATAAAACCCTTTTTTTAATTCATTGGCAATAATATTTGCTAATGTAGTTTTTCCCAATCCTGG
>DTWI01000095.1 GCA_012963075.1 Fidelibacterota bacterium | reverse complement strand
ATTTTTTTCTGACTATCCCATGCAGGTAACGGTTTATTTAGTCTTTGCTTTATTAATTCTATTTTTTTATTTACTTTCAAATTCATGAAATATAAGCACATAATATGGGATTGGAACGGAACTTTATTGAATGATCTTTCTTTGTGCGTGACAATTCTTAACCAATCTTTAAATAAGCGTAATATTCCTGCGATTACTATCCAAGCCTATAAAGAAAAATTTCTTTTCCCTATTAAAACGTTCTATGAATCAATTGGTTTTGATTTTGATAAAGAACCTTTTGAAAATACCAATATAGAATTTCATGCTGGTTTTGAAAAACAATTTAAAACTCTTGCGCTTCAACCTTTTGCTAAAGAAACAATTATTCAATTTAATAAGAACGACATTACACAAAGCGTTTTATCTGCTACCCTTCAAGACAAGTTAGTGGAACAGATAGGATTTTTTAATTTAGATCAGTATATACAAAATATTGCTGGATTAAGAAATACTCCATCTGGATATGGCAAAGAATATGAAGGAGAAGAATTATTGATGAGTGTTGATATCCCTAAATCTGAAACAATGATTGTTGGTGATAGTTTATTAGATTTTAAAGTATCCCAGCATTTGGGCATTGATTGTGTACTGGTCCATAATGGCCATAATGATATCAACCGACTTCATAATACTGGAACAAATACTTTTAGCAATATCAAAGATCTTTATAATTGGGTAATTAATACTTAAGTAGTAATCCCACCATCAATAGTAAACATCGATCCTGTAATAAAATCTGAGGCACTTGAAGCAAGATATAATGCCATTCCAGAAATATCATGAGGTTCTCCCATTCTACCTTGCGGAATGGATTTAATAATTTGTGAATATATATTTTCATCTTCCCACAACGCTCTGCTAAAATCAGTTTTGATTAAACCGGGGGCTAATGTATTTACCTGTACATTTGCATATGCCATTTCTTTGGCAAGTACTTTGGTTAACATCACAACTGCTGCTTTACTAATATTATAAATCCCTAATCCTTCAAGAGGTATTTTTGCAGCAATAGATGCAACATTAATAATTTTTCCAGATTTATTTTCAATCATTGAAACACTACATGCTTTAGCAAATTCAAAATATCCTTTAACATTAATTTGAAAAATCTTATCCCAGTGACTATCTTCAGCTTGAAGGATTGGACCATAATAAGGGTTGGCGGCAGCATTGTTAACTAAAATATCCACCTTGCCAAATTTATCTACCGCTTGATTAACTACATTTTGTATTGAATCAATATTTCCTGTATTACATTCTATGGATGTAATATTAAATCCGTTTGATTTTGCTTCTTGAACAGCAGTATCTAAATTTTCTTTTTTTCTACTACAGATTATTACATTAGATCCTGCTTCAGCATATTTGAATGCAATTGCTTTTCCGATACCTTTAGAACCACCTGAAACAATAGCAGTCTTGTTTTCTAGGCTAAACATACTATTATTTTTTCTTACGTCTTTCAGCCATGGCTTTCCACATAGAATCTGGAAGTTTTGTCAATTCGCTAAATTCAGCAGCTCCTGCAAGCCATTCACCTCCATCAATAGTAATTACTTCACCATTGATATAAGCAGAGCCATCACTCATTAAGTAAGAAGCTAAATTTTCTAATTCATGTCTTTCGCCAAATCGTTTCATAGGAATTTTATTTTTCATTCCATCTTCAAAATCCTCAAATCCCGGTGGCATTAAACGTGACCATGCTCCTTTTGTTGGAAATGGGCCAGGTGCAATAGCGTTAAATCGAATATTATATTTTCCCCACTCTACAGCTAAGGATCGTGTCATTGCTAAAACACCAGCTTTTGCAGCTGCGGAAGGAACAACATATGGAGAGCCTGTCCATGCATAAGTTGTAACGATGCTAAGGACATTCCCTTTTTTGTTTTTAATCATCTCTTTTCCAATCGTACTAATACAATTCCAAGTCCCCATCAAAACAATATCAATCACAACTTTAAATGCATTAGGACTTAACATTTCAGTAGGAGAAATGAAATTCCCAGCTGCATTGTTTAACAATCCATCGATTTTTCCAAATTTATCAATCGCTTGAGATGTCATTAATTCTACATCTTCTAATTTTCTTACATCCCCAGGACAGGTCAAAACTTTAATGCCTAGTTTTGAAAATTCATCAGCGGTTTCCTCCAGTTTTTCTTTTCTTCTACCACTAATTACAATATTAGCACCCAATTCTCCAAAACGTCTGGACATACTCTTCCCTAAACCAGTGCCTCCTCCAGTAATCACAATTGTTTGTCCATTTAAAAGATTTTTTTCAAACATAATAATCCTCTTTAGTTTTTGAATTTATCAAGCGTATCACTTGCTTTATCTTTAAATTCTTTAGCCTGATCTGCTACTTCTTCTAATTCTTCTTGAATTTTATCTATATCTATATCTGGTAACGGTTGATCAGTCAATGTAAGATATGCACAGTAGATAACAAAAAGAACAACTGCTAAAACAACTAATTTGTACAAACGTTGAATTACACTATACATAATCATTACAGATAAAGCAATTGCAACAGCCAGATAAGCAGGGTTGGATAAAATATTATCTAACAGATTTTCTAACATTAAAGCAATTTATACATTACATTTCTACTTTACAAAGATGAAACAAAAATCAATAACATTTGTTAAATATGATATGATTAAAAAAATTTTTGTTTTCGTATTTTTCCTCTCGATAAGCTTTACGCAAGATAAATTAATTCTTCAACAAGCTGATTTATTAAAATCATCTGTTATTAATAATGAAACCATAACACAATTATCTGGTAACATTATTTTTAAAAAAAATGATACAATTTTAAAAAGTGATTTTGCTACCCAATATGAAAAATCTCCATTAGTAAAATTGAACAATAACGTTGTGGTAAAAAAAGAATCTCAGACCATTTATTGTGATTCTTTGATATATAATCAAGATAGTCAGCTTTTTTCAATGTATGGAAATGTAAGAATTGATGATAAACAAAGAAGTATGCAATCAAATAAAGCACTACTTGATGAGAAGACAGAACAAATCACTCTTATTGAAAATTGTCAAATTAATGAAAATAATAAACATAAAATTTATGGTGATGAAATAATCTTGACATTCAAAGATGGTGAGTTAAATAATTTTGAAATTTTATCTGGAGGAGAAATTTTTTCAACAAATACTGGATATGAGAAAAAAATAGAGGGTGAAAAAGAAGATTTAGTAAAATTAGAAAATCAAAATTTATTAAAGGCAAAACATATATTGGGTAATATTAAAGAGAATGAAATTGATAAAATATATTTAGATGGAATGGCATCAACCTTTATTCATCTTTATGATGATTCTTTATATCAAGGAAGTAATGAAGTTTCTGGTGATTCAATAGCAATTAGCATTGACAATGAATCAGCAACAAAATTAACAGCAAAAGGAGGTACTATTGGACGATACATCCCAAATAAATTTAATTCTAGTATTACCTCACCTATTAATTATTCTGCAGAAGTAATCGAATTTGAAGTTGATACACAAATATCACAATTATATGGTTTTTCAAAAATATTATACGAAGACATTGATCTTTCAGCTTCATATGTGAACGTCAATTGGGAAACTAATATTCTAGAAGCTTTTACAATTAATCCATTAGATAGCGAAGAAAAAAATAGACCTATTTTAATTGAAGGAAACCGTGAACCAATGATAGGTGATGAAATGGTTTATAATCTTAAATCAAAAAAGGGAAAAATATCAAGGGGAGAAAGTCAAGTTCAAGAAAATAGATACATGGGAAAGCAAATTACAAGTGTCACTGATAGTACTTTTTATATTGATGATTGTATTTTTACATCTTGTGATCCTTCAAAATTTTATTTGGGAAGTAAACAAGTAAAGATTATTTATGGAGAGAAAGTTATTGCAAAACCATTAACTGTTTATATTGGAGGAGTTCCTATTATTGGTATCCCTTTAGCAATATTCCCTCATGCGTCTGGCGAAAGAAGATCAGGTTGGATTATGCCGTCATTTGGATCATCTGAAAATCGTGGAACATATATGGATGGATTAGGATATTATTTTGCTCCAAATGATTATTTTGGTTCTGAATTTTTGTTGAGTTTTGCTGATCGCCAAGGAATTATACTGAAAGCAAATAATGCATATAAGAAACGATATAAGTTTAGTGGAAAGTTAAAACTTGAAACAAGAAAGTATTTGGGTTCTGGAGAAGAAAATATTTCAAAAATTAATGAAAACAACAAAACTGACTATGTTTTTAATTGGCAACATAACCAAATACTAAGAAGCAATCAAACTTTCAGAGCTAATGCTAGTTATTACAGCAACGGAGAATACAATCGAGAAACAAGCATTGATCCAATTAAACGATTAAATCAACAAGCAATCTCAAATATTACCTATACAAAAAGATGGACAAAACAAAATATTTCAATCAGTGCAAACGCATCTAACAAACAAGATTTAATGGCATCTAATAAAGTCAATCCTTCTTCTTCTTTTTACCAAACTCCTTATAGTACTCAAAATACAATTACAGGCAATACGAGTACTTTGCCTTCATTAAATTTAAGAGTTGCTCGAAGAAAATTATTTCAAAATTTGCCTCAAAATTCATGGCTAAATAATATACAATGGAATTATAGTTCTCGATTGATTAACAATACTAAAAGCTACTATGAGGCAGAAGAAATTATCAACGAAGATGGAACAATAGGCTATGCGTGGAAACAAGATGGTAATGGGAATGCTTCTCAATCTCAAAAAGTAGATGGAATGTTAAAAAATAATTTTGCTATTAATGCTCCATTTACAATTTTTAAATATATTGCAATCAATCCAAATCTGAATATTAATTCAGATTTTGTCAATCGCTATAGGATAGCAGAGCTCAATGAAGATGATGATGTGACCTTTAGCTATAAAGATAAAATTAAAAATAGAACGACTGGAAATTTTGGACTTGCTTTATCGACAAAAATATATGGTATTTTACCAATCAGATTTAAAAATGTAGAATCTGTTAGACATGTTATTACATCAAGCATTGGATTTAATTACTCTCCAGACTATGAAGATAACAATGACTATTTTCAGGAAATTGGAACAGAAATTTATGACTACTTCCAAGGATCGCTAATAGGATCCACTCCAACTAGTTCAACTAAAAGGGTAAGTCTATCCCTAAATAATGTTTTCCAAGCAAAAGTAAAGAAAGAAGATAAAGAAGAAAAAATTAATTTTCTTAATTGGCGTATTTCTACTAGCTATAATCTCGATGCTGATGAATTTAAAATATCAAAGATTAACACTTCGATGCGTAGTAATCTAAAAAATGGTGTTTCTCTTGATGTGAACTTTACACATGATCCATATAAATTTGATAGTGAAAATAATGTTAGAATTGATGAATTAGACAATTTCCCAAGAATGGTTGCAGCAAGGCTTGCAACAAATTTCACAATTAGAAGCAAATCAGAAACAACTGATGTTAAAGAAGAAAAAAAGTTTAGTGAAGATACTAAAAAATTCTTGAATGACTTATCTGGAAACAATTGGAATTCACGAATTGGCCTTAGTTATACAATTAATAAATTCAATCCTTCAAATACCATCGAAAATTTTTGGATTAATACAAATACATCTGTCAACGTTACGCAAAACTGGAAATTAAACTACAACGCACGTTTTAATATAACCGATAAATCAATTATTAGGCATAATCTTACATTGTATAGAGAAATAGATTGTTGGGAATTTTTTGTAGATTGGACTCCAAATGGATATGCAAGAGGTCTGTATTTTAGATTAAATCTTAAATCAGATATATTAAAAGATTTAAAAATTGAACGTAGACAAGGAATATATAGTACAAGATCAAATTTTTAGGTGTTATTGCTTAAAAAAATTATTAATGTTGTTTTGTGAAGTCTAAATACCAAAAAATCAAAGGCACTTTCGATATTCTTCCTCCTGAAACACAATTATGGCAAGAAATTGAAACAACAATTCATCAGACATGTCAGCAATTTAGTTTTGAAGAAATTAGAACGCCTGCAGTAGAATTTGTTAATCTTTTTCAAGAAAATATTGGATATGAAACAGATGTTTCAAAAGAAATGTTTGCTTGGCAAGATCAATCAGGAAAACAATTAGCTCTAAAACCAGAAATGACAGCTCCGGTTGTAAGAGCTTATATTGAATCAGGATTTTTCAGAAAACATCCACTATGTCGTTTATATTATATTGATTCATTATTTAGAAGAGAAAAACCTCAAAAAGGAAGACAAAGACAATTTAATCAATTTGGGATTGAAGCATTTGGATCTAGAAATAGCGAACAAGATGCTGAAGTAATCTTAATTGCCAATAAACTCTTTAAAGACTTAAAAATTAATAATACAAGGTTAAGTATTAACAGTATTGGTAGTCCTGAAATCAGAACAAAGTATGAAGTAGTATTAAAAAAATATTTCAATCACAATGCAAATAAGCTATCAAAAATATCTAAAAAAAGACTTGAAAAAAATCCAATACGAATTTTAGATAGCAAGGAAAAAGAAGATCAGTCAATTATAAAAAATGCTCCGTTAATCAAAGAATTTATCTCAAAAGATGATGGCGTTCATTTTAATGAAGTATTATCGCACCTCAAAGCATTAGGAATTCAGTATAATGAAAATCCACATCTTGTTCGTGGTTTAGATTATTACAATGGCACTACATTTGAGATTACTACGAATAGCCAACAATCACAAAATGCTCTTTGTGGTGGTGGAAGATATGATTTTTTAGTGGAGAAAATGGGTGGACCAAAAGTGCCTGCTGTTGGATTTGCTGCTGGGATTGAAAGAATGATGCTTGAATTAAAACAACAACCAACTAACAAAAGCATTGATGTCTATATTAGTTGTAATGATATAAAACATGCATCTAAAGGTTTTAAAATTATTAAAGAGATAACCGATAATGGATATAAAATATTTTTTGATACAAATAAAAAGAATGTAAAAAATCAAATTAAAGATGCGGTAAAAAATAAAGCATCGTCAATATTGATTATTGATGACAAAATACTTATTAGAAATCTAAGCTCTAAAAAAGAAAATATTGTTTCAGAAAGCCAAATTCTTAGCCTTTTAAAAAAGCAATAATTTATATATATAATTATATATATAAATTTTTGACAATT
>DTWI01000094.1 GCA_012963075.1 Fidelibacterota bacterium | reverse complement strand
CTCAACAGGAACTTCTTCTTCTGGTTTGTTTAAATCTATAAATGTATCTACTGCAACAGTTATAGAGCTTATTTCATCAACAGATAACTTTAACTCATCAACAAGAATTCTTCTCCTGGCTGACAAGTAATCTGTTATTGAAACAATATCAACTCCTTCAAGCTTCTTAATGATTGCTTTTTTAATACCTTTTAAAGTATCTAAGTTAGTTTTCTGATGTAATAGCACTTCTTCATATTCTTTCTCAGTGTATGCATCAATAGTATATCCAGTTAATTTTGCTGCTAAATTAATATTAACACCACTTCTACCAACTGCGCTTTCAAGCTCTCCTTCGTTGAAAATAGCAACACAATATTTTCTATCATCATCCATGTATAAATCAATTGGTTTTGCTGGAGAAAGTGCTCTTGTAAGAAAGATTTCAGATTTATCAGTAAAATTAACAATATCAATCTTTTCATTGTTTAATTCTCTAACAATCGCTTGAATACGGCTTCCTCTCATTCCAACACAAGCTCCAACAGCATCAATTCTTTTATCGATAGAGTGAACAATGATTTTACTTCTTTCTCCAGGTTTTCTTGCAATCCCTTGAATTTCAATAATTCCATCCTCAATTTCTGGAACTTCCATTTCAAACAGCTTATATAGAAATAAATCGTCTCTTCTTGAAATGATAATATCTGGCCCTTTAGGAGTTACATCAACGGATTTAATAAGAGCTCTAATAGTATCCCCTCTTCTAAATCTTTCTGAAAATATTTGTTCATTATGTGGCATTCTTAATTCAGTATGCTCAATATTAACAAAGGTATTTTCTCTATGAACCTGATGAACAGTTCCTATAACAACTTCTCCAATTCTTTGAACATAATCTTCGTATATATATTGTTGTTGTACTTCTCTTGTTCTTTTGTTTAAGAATTGTCGAGCATTTGAAATTAATCTTCTACCAAATTTTGTAGGATCAATCACTTCGACAAAAATATCGCCAAGCTTTAAATCAAGTAATTCCGGTTCAAGCTCTAATGCTCTTTCAAGAGTAATATCAAAATGATCATCATCAACATGATCAACAATTGTTTTCTCAATATAAATTTCTATTTCACCCTTATCAAGATTAACAATAACACTGCAATGCTCTGAATCTCCTTTTTCTTTATCAATAATAAATAAAAACAAGTCTTCAATTATTGTTCCTAGTTCAGAACGTTCAATATTTTTCTCTCGAGCAAGCTCAATAAAAATATCAATTAAATCTCTATTTATCATATACCATCCTTATTTTTTACTGTAACAAAAATGGGCCGTAGCCCATTCAAAATATCATTGGAATATATTTATTAAAACTCGTTTAAACAAGGAACTTAGTTCAGCCCTAATGCTCCTCCGTATGTATGCTCAAACATCTCCTTATAAGCATTATTGTCAAGTTCAATCGCATCTAGAATTTCTAATGCTTTTTCTTTGTTGTTATCATTTATCATGCGCTTTGCTTTAAGAATAGAGATATAATCTCTCTCGGTTTGAGAAATTGTAGCTTTTTGTGCTGAATTAAATAGATTCATTGCCTTCTTAGAATCTTCTTCCATTTGAGCCAACATTATATATGCTTCTGTTTGAAGGTTAGGATAATCCAATTTTTTAACTGATTCTTTTAATAGCACAGATGCTTTATCAATGTCATTGTTAATAAATGCAATTTTTCCAAGATAAAACTTGGCATGATTCGCTGATTTTGTGCCATTATAATCTTCAACAATCATTGATAATTGAAGCTCTGAATTGTCAAAATCCCCTCTTTCAAAATAAACCATTGTATTACCTAATGCAGCATCTGCTTCAGAAGAAGATTGCGGTCTAGAAACATCCCACACTGACCAGGCTGAAAAGGTCACCAATAAAAAAAGAAAAACAGGATTTAATATGATCATATCTAGCTTACTATACTTTTTCTTAGAAGTAAGTTGAATTGGTGTACTTACACTTTCTTTTATTTTATCTATTAGTGACATATGCTTATTTCCAATAATTAAATAGTTTATATAGTTTTGGTTTAATTTTAGATGACAATTTACCACTAGAAACAGTTTTCGTAACATCTTTTCTTAGTTCTTTTTGCGTCTTCATATCTAATTGTGCAAAATCTTTACAGTCATCTGAACAACATTTATCATATTTTTTTGCACAATCCTCACACTGAATAAATAAGATATGACATGCATCATTTGCGCAATT
>DTWI01000093.1 GCA_012963075.1 Fidelibacterota bacterium | reverse complement strand
TTCCGATGGACGCTTTGAATAATCTGTTTTTCCATTACTATTATCAGATAAGATTTTCACATATTCGGGACGCTGCCATTTCAGACAATCTGTATGTGCACTAATACTGATTGGTGTGATAGAATCACGAGGTTTTCCTGGCTCCGTTAACATAAAACGTGCTTCTTCAACAGAATGGCACATCATATCATTTAAAACACCACCACCTTGTAGGGATCCTTCCCAAAACCATGGCATATGGGGACCACTATGCTCTTCAGCTGCCCGTGCTAAGTAAGGGCGACCAGTGGTTGCTGCACCTCTAGCCCAAACAATCTCTTTTCCACGGGTGATGGAAGGAGCAAAAATCTGGTTTTCTAGGTATCCATCTAAAAGATTTACACTTTGAGTTAGTTCTAAAACTCTTTTTGCTTCTTCCACATTTCGACCCAAAGGTTTTTCACAGGTTACCCCAATTAGTTCACCTTTTCCAGATGAAATGGCATTGGCAATTTCTTCAAATGCTTCGATTCTTGCAAAATTTGGAGAGCACACCCATAAAGCATCAATGTTAGGATCGGCAATCATATCAGTAATAGAATCATAAGCTTTTGCATTATTCCCTACACCGATGGTTCGTGCTAGGGTGGCTGATTCTTCAGCAGATGCTTTTGTGCGAGATACAATACCCATCACATCTGCATCTCGTACTCCAATTAAAGATTGAATATGAAAGCGGGTAATAAAACCGCCCCCAATAAATCCAATGCCTAATCTATTTTGTCCCATTTTATAACTACTCTTTAGAATTCAACTTATCTTTAAATCCAATAAAGAAATATACAATTACCACAGTGGTCATAACAGCAAAAACCAACCAAAACTGTTGCCAGCTGTGAACAGACAATGCTGTTTGGCCCTTTAATAATAAATTATAAATATAACCAGCAACTTGAGCTCCAATAAACATACCCAACCCATAGGTGATTAAAACTAAGAGCCCTTGTGCTTGACTTCTTATATCAGCTGTTGATTTCTTATCAACATAAATTTGCCCTGCAACAAAGAATAAATCATAGCAAATCCCATGTAAGATTATGCCCAAGAAAACCAATGATGTAATCCCAGTTGGTGCAGATAGTGCAAATAAAGCATATCGAACAGCCCAGGCAAGCATTCCCCCTAAGAGAATATATTTAACTCCATACCGAGCAAATAATAATGGTAAGATTAACATAAAAAGGACTTCAGACATTTGTCCAAATGACATTTTAAATGCTGGGCTTGCAATCCCCATACCAGAAACAAAAATAGGTGCAAAATTGTAATATGCAGCTAAAGGAATACAAATTAGAAAAGAGGATAACGCAAATACAAAAAATGATTTTGATTTAAGTTTATTTAGAGCATTTAAACCAATGATATCTCTAAAAGAAATAAGAGCATCTTTACTTAACAACGGAGGAGTTTTAGGCAAAATAAAGCTATAAAAACCCAAAAATATTCCAACAGCTCCAGCAATATAAAATTGGGTAGCGCTAGTATCTGCATGCAAAATCCCACTTACCAAAATGTTGGCAGCAATCCAACCTAGTGTTCCAAAAACACGGATAAGGGGGAATTTTTTTTCTTGATCATCAATATTTCTAAAAGCTACAGAATTAGCAAGCCCTAAAGTTGGCATATAACAAATCATATGCATAGCTAACATTAGAATAAATATCATAGGCTTGGATGTGAAAAAAGGTGTTAAAAGCAAAAAACAACCACTTAAAATATGGAGTATTCCTAATACTTTTTCGGCATTAAAATAACGATCAGCAACAAAACCAAGAAAAAATGGGGATATAATAGCTGCAATGGGACTCACTGAATAAGCCCAATGCGTAATGGTTCCCATACCTTCAGCTACCATAAAATTTCCGACAGTAACATACCAGCCTCCCCAAACAAAAAATTGAAGAAACATCATTGTTCCTAAACGGAAATTTGTTGTCATTTGTTCACCTTAAGAGAAGTTAGTTAAATCAATTTACGATTGACCGGGTCCCATTCAATTCTTCGACCAGTCAAATATGATTCTGTAGCCATATGACAAGCAACACCTTCATGGAGTGCTACCTCAATATTGCATTTTGGCTGTCCTCCACTTCTAATTGAATCCAGCCAGTCCTTAATATGAAGGTGAGTCGCATCAACTCGTTTCCCATCTCTATAAGTGTACAGAAGCCCTTTATTCGCAAAGTATTTGGAAGTTGCTGATGTTACACCATCGATTTGCTTTGAGCCAGGGGAATAAGTATAAATTGGATATTTTGAATTGATAATGCCTTGCTCAAGACGTTCTTTGTATTGCGTTGATTGAGAATCTGCTGTTACAATAAATCCATGCACAGATCCGCCTCCACTTTGACCGCCCATCTGCATCGTGGCATCGTGACCCATGATTCGATTCCCACGCGGTTCATTACTCGAAAGTGTTGCACTATAAAGAATAGTCAAATCTTTGTCTGGGTATTCAAAAGTTGCATTCCAAACATCTGGAACATCGCGCCCATCTTTGTAAAAATAGATTCCACCAGTCGATGAAGCATACTTAGGAATTCCCAAATCCATGA
>DTWI01000092.1 GCA_012963075.1 Fidelibacterota bacterium | reverse complement strand
TTGTAAGCTTGCTTATTTTTGTTATAGCATATGGTTTTGTGGTAACTGAGGAGGTTACCCATCTAAGAAAATCAAAACCAGTTCTATTTGCTGCAGGAGTAATATGGGCGATGATAGCATGGGTGGGAGCTAAATATGATTTTTCTCACTCTGTTGAAGATGCTATCATGAACGCATTTTCTGAATTTTCTCAGTTAATGCTTTTCTTGCTTGTTGCAATGACTTTTATTAATTCAATGACCGAAAGAAATGTATTTGAAAAAGTAAGATCCAGATTACTTGCACAAGACTATTCTTATAAAAAACTATTCTGGATTACTGGATTTATTGCATTTTTTCTTTCTCCAATAGCAGATAATTTGACAACTGCATTAACAATGTGTGCCGTTGTAATGGCTGTTGGAGGGGATAATAAAAAATTTGTTAGTATCAGTTGTGTTAATATAGTAATTGCGGCAAATGCAGGTGGAGCATTTAGTCCCTTTGGAGATATTACAACACTAATGGTTTGGCAAGCAGGTGTAGTAGAATTTACCCAATTTTTCTCGCTTTTTTTACCATCCTTGGTTAATTATATAGTTCCAGCATGCATAATGAGTTTATTTATTGATGGTTCTTCTGAAAATGTTAAAAATACTCCTGTTAGACTAAAACGCGGAGCTACCACCATCATTATTCTTTTTTTAGTAACAATATTTTTTGCAGTTTCATTCGAACAATTTCTTCATATACCTCCAGTATTTGGAATGATGACAGGTTTAAGCTTATTACAGCTATTTGGATATTATCTTAAGCGCACATATCTTAGTGGTCCAAAAAAAATCTCTCGAGAGGGTACTGATCAACCATTTGGCGTATTTAAACAAATTGCTCAAGCAGAGTGGGATACATTGCTATTCTTTTATGGGGTAATTATGTGTGTTTCTGGCTTGTCATATCTTGGATATCTCGCATTATTATCTAATGCATTGTATTATGGAATAAGTACCAATCCAGTAATCAGTTTTACTATCGCTAATTTTCTAATGGGTATTCTTTCAGCACTAATTGATAATATTCCTGTGATGTTTTCTGTATTGCAGATGCATACACAAGAATCAATGGTGTTGTCACAATGGTTACTAATAACACTTACAACGGGGGTTGGTGGAAGTTTGCTGTCGATTGGTTCAGCTCCAGGTGTTGCCCTAATGGGGCAAGCAAGGGGTATGTATACTTTTTATAGTCACTTAAGATGGACTCCTGTAATCTTTTTAGGATATATACTAAGTATCATAGTCCATTTGTTAATCTGGGGTATCATTAAGGTTTAGTAATGCGTCTTACTAAGATTACAACTCGGAATGGAGATCAAGGCAAGACAAAGCTTGCACAAGGTGATTCTGTATATAAAAATGAACTTATTATTAATGCCATCGGTGATATAGATGAACTAAATAGCGTTCTAGGAGTTTGTATTTCTTTTTGTAATGATGAAAATATTATCGATGAAATAAAAAATATTCAAAATGATTTATTTAATATCGGAGGAGAAATCTCATTAAATGATTCAAGTAAAAATCTTCTAAAAGATGATTCTTTATCATTTCTGGACAATAGGATTAAAAAATTAAATAATTCGCTTGAACCATTGGAAGAATTTATCCTTCCAGGTGGAGATTTTTTTTCTTCAAATTTGCATTTAGCTAGAACCATTGCTAGGAGATCAGAGAGAAGCCTTGTTGATTTATATATTAAAGATTTAGAGAATAACAATATCGTTAAATATTTAAACCGATTATCAGATTATCTGTTTGTTTTATCTCGATTTTATAACAAGAACAACAATATTGATGAAAATATGTGGAAAAAATAAATGGAAATAGATTATAAAAAAATAGAACATATTATATCTGAAAAGAAAAAATTTTTTATTTCTACACATATTAATCCTGACGGAGATAGTTTAGGCTCTGCTTTGTCTATGTACTATTATTTGAAGCAATTAGGAAAAAATTGTAGAATTATTAACGATTCTGCTGTTCCTCAAGTGTACAGTTTTTTGAATAATAACAATATCTTCGAACAAGTTAACGATGATAATACTGCTTTTATTAAAAGCGCTGATTTAGGAATTATATTAGATATTGGTGATTTTTATCGCTTGGGAAAAGTTGCAAATATTGTTGAAAATACTAAAATTGAAACGATCAATATTGATCATCACCCATTAACTGAAAATGATTTTTTTACCCATAATTTTATTAATTTGAAAGCCTCTTCTGTTGGAGAAATTCTTTATTCATATTTTTCTAACATAGATAAAACTATTATCAATAAAGAAATTATGCTTGGAATTTACACTGCTGTTTTAACTGACACCGGTTCATTTAGATTTAGTAATACAAATCAGCTAAGCCATGAAATTGCGGTAAATGCTATAGAAATGGGTATTAATGTTTCAGAAATTTATCAAAATATTTATGAAAATTCTTCTGTCAGTAGAACCAAGCTTCTTGGTAATGTAATCCAAAAATTAAACTTCGATTGTAATGGAGAATTGGTATGGTTTTTATTGAATAATGATATGGTTAAGGAAGTAAATGGTACAAATCAAGATTTTGATGGATTTAGTGATTTCTTTAGAGGAATTAAAGGCGTTGAAATTTCTTTAATGCTTTATGATTTAAAAGGTAAAGTAAGGTTAAGTTTTCGATCAAAAGGTAAATATAAAGTTAATGAGGTTGCAAAAAAAATGGGTGGAGGTGGACATCCCTTTGCAGCGGCAGCATTAGTAGATGGAAATTTTTCTGATGTTAAATCAAAAGTTTTAGATTTATTATCACGATATATTAATAGTCACAATGAAAATAATATTAGCTAAAGATGCTGGATACTGTTTTGGTGTTCGAGATGCTGTAAATAGTGCATACAACACCAGCAAAGAGTATGGAGAAGTTTATATGCTTGGTGATATAGTGCATAATGAAAGTGTAGTCAATGACTTAGAAAAGAATGGTGTTAAAGTTGTCTCAAACTTAAACCAAATTCCGGATGATAAACCTGTACTTTTTAGAGCCCATGGTACTGCGAAAGAAGTATGGAAGGATGCAGAGAATAAAAAAATGAATATTATTGATGCAACTTGTCCATTGGTTCATGAGATACATAAAGAAGTGAAACAACTTGATAAAGAAGGTAGAAAAATTATTATCATTGGTGATCATGGACATGACGAAGTAATTGGAATTGCAAGTCAAGTTAAAGACGCAATTATTATATCTAATATTGAAGAAGCAGAGAAATTCAAAAAAACAAAAAAAGCTGGGATTGTTAGTCAATCCACTCAAACAATTGAAAATGTTCAAGATATTATTAATGTTTTAATGACCAAAGTATTCGATCTACGTTTTGTCAATACAATTTGTTTTCCTACAAAACGTAACCAAGAACAAATCAAAGAATTGTCAAATATAGTTGATTTAATGATCATTATTGGTTCATTTACTAGTGCAAATTCTAAAAGATTGACACAGTTGAGTTTTGAAAGAAATAAAAATACACATCAAGTAACTAATGCAACAGAAATTGATGTATCTTGGTTTGAAAAAAATATAAATTCTGTAGGTATTTCTGCTGGTGCTTCAACGCCAGATTGGATAATTGAATCTGTCATTAAGAAGGTAAAAGAGATAACTAATACCGTTGATAGGGAAATAATTTATGAATAAAGATATTTTCAAAGTTAAAGTTGGGTTAGCTGAAATGTTAAAAGGCGGGGTTATAATGGATGTAACCAATGTTGAACAGGCCAAAATTGCTGAAGAAGCTGGTGCTGTTGCTGTAATGGCACTTGAAAGAATACCTGCTGATATACGTGCTGATGGTGGAGTATCAAGAATGAGCAATCCCCAAATGATTAAGGATATTCAAGCGGCTGTTTCTATTCCGGTTATGGCTAAATGTCGTATAGGACATTTTGCTGAAGCTCAAGTTCTTGAAGCTCTAGAAGTTGATTTTATAGATGAAAGTGAAGTGTTAACCCCAGCAGATGAACATGCGCATGTTTATAAACATCCTTTTAAAATCCCATTTGTATGTGGTGCTAGAAGTCTTGGTGAAGCCTTGCGAAGAATTAATGAAGGCGCTGCTTTAATTAGAACAAAGGGAGAAGCTGGAAGTGG
>DTWI01000091.1 GCA_012963075.1 Fidelibacterota bacterium | reverse complement strand
TAGTTAGTCATGAAGAAGAAAGTGGAAATTAAAAGTTTATTATATCCGATGTGGAAACAAATTGGATATACGAGATGGAACTATCGCTTATATCGTGTATGGTCGTGGATTGGAATCAAAATGGGATATTCAGAACGAGTGATAAAAGAATATGAAAAGTATTAAAGATATTTTTACAGACACGATGAATACTTGGAAAGATTATGTTCGTGAATTGTCCGATGATGAATTAAAGCAAGACAGGTCAGAGTGGATGAAAGCATATGGTAGAGACATTGAAAATGATATTAACTCACAGAAAGACAGATTTATTTATCACCAAGAGCTTTATACAATAGCCATTGAAATTGAGCAGTTAAATCGTTGGGGATTGATTTACTACAAAAAGGACAAGAAAAAATCTATCGTATAAGACACCCAAAAACGAATATAGGGATGGTGGTTAGTTCACACACACATCAGTTTTGATGACTGCTCTTGAATCTGATTTGTTGATTTAATTAAGATTTCTTAATCGCCGATAACTTGTTTTCTGTATTGATATGGACCTTGAATAGCAATATTCGTGTCATAAATAATATCAAGTAGATTTTTTTCAACATTAATCCAATTTGCGTTTGGTTTTTTTAAATCGTTAGTTAAGGTATTAAGCGAGTCCTGAACCTCCTTGGAAAGTTCTTGTTTATTGGTCTCTTTTTTTCCAATTAATGAAGGCAAAATCTCATTTTCTATTCTATCTATTTTTGTCTTAAACGATTCTCCAAATAACTCCATAATCGCTTTTGAATTATATTCTTCCTTAGAACGCATAAAGTCAATGTAAATATCATCTTCATCTCTTTTGAAAATAATTTGAAATTCTTTACCCTTATTGATATATTGGTCTGCTCTCATATTCCATACTTCTGTTAATCTATATTGAGATTTTCTACTAAATCGAAGGGGTAAACGAGATATATGATGCACTGCTGCTATCTTATCAAAGTGTTTATTTAGTGACCCATATGTCCAAGTTTGCATTAGAGTATAATGTTGTGACTTTATCAAATCTATTTCTTCTTTGCTGTCAGTCAATTTCTCTGTTTTAGCTGTAATAGATTCAGTAAATATTAAATAGGATAGCAAAAGAGTAACGTCTTCTTCTTCAGATAAGTTGTTCAAATCAACATCACTTGAAGAATATTCATCGAAACCATCAATAATTTTCTCAACATATTCTTTATCTTCGAAACTTTTTAATTCTTTTTGAAAATTATTCATTAAGGAATTCATCATGTCACAATGACCATATTTTAATAAAGTGATAGTAAGAGGGTCTTCATGTTTATTTTTCATAAACTTATTTAGATTAAAAATTAGTTGTTTGAATTCCTTTTCTGTTTCTTCTTTCTCAAGTTTATAAACTTCTATATTTACTAAATTATTCATATTCCCAAGAATTGCAGTATTAATACTTGTAAGTTGACTTAATTGATTTGAAATCTCACCAAGCTTGATTGACTGATGAATATTCGCAGCCAAGTTTGTGTAATCCATCCAATCTTTTTTTACTTCTAAATTGCTCATTCTATATATTCCTTATTATCTATTCTAAAACAAAACTCATTTCGCCATCACCACCAAAATCTCCTGTAATCCAATCAAAGAAATACCACGAAAGAGTCAAAGTATCACCAATCATTGATTTAACAGGTGCTATCATATTTGATACATCTCCATCTTCACCGCTAACTGATGTCGTGTTGGATGTTGGAACCAAAGTTCCTTCAAATCCCGTCACATATGTAGTATCATAACTAACATATTCTAAATCATCAGTTAGTCC
>DTWI01000090.1 GCA_012963075.1 Fidelibacterota bacterium | reverse complement strand
CAATATCAGCAATAATATTAGCGAGTTCAGGGTTTTTAGGATTAATCCATGATAATGCGCCTTTATCTAGAAGGTATTCATAAATAAACCAATTAATTGGAGTTGTAACTGTCAAAACAACAACCACCGCCATTCCGATTCCAATAGAAGAATCAATCTTTTTTGAGATAGCTAAAAATGAACAAAGACCTAAGAAATATGCTAAAACCATATTCTCAATAAAAACTGCCTTTGTAAAAATGCTGAGATAATGTTCAAGACCCATTATTCCTCTTCCTCAAGACCAGCAATTTCCCTTTGCGCCCAAATAACAAGGCCTAGTATGAAAAATGCTCCAGGTGATAATACCAATAATCCAATATTTTCATATCCTGCATTAATCAACCAACTAGCGTCGCGTTCGATTGAAAATAATATATACCCTGCACCACCATTTGGTAAAGTAATAGTGCCAGCTCCAAATAACTCTCTAAAGAATGATACAAGAATAATCATCATTCCATAACCTAAACCATTTCCTAATCCATCTAAAAATGCTTTTGATGGTCCATGTTTCATCGCAAAGGCTTCAGCGCGGCCCATAATGATACAATTGGTAACAATAAGACCAACAAACACTGATAACTGCTTACTCATATCATACAAATATGCCTTAAGTACTTCATCAACAAAGGACACTAATCCTGCAATTATCGCTAGCATAATTACAATTCTGACTCGACTTGGTATATAATCTTTTAAAAGAGAAATAGCAACATTAGATGAACATAGTACAAAAATCACGGCGAAAGTCATGATAATTGCTTGATCTACTCTTATAGTCACTGCTAAAGCAGAACAGATACCTAAGACTTGCAAAGAAATAGGATTGTTAACATTTAATGGATCAGTAACAATTTTTTTAGATTCTGTATTAAATAATTCCATTTTCTTTTATCTTATTTAAATATGGTTCATATCGTTTTAAATCATCTTTTAGAAATACGGTCACACCATTTGAAGTAACTGTTGCTCCAGATATTCCATCAACTTGATGGATGGCATCCTCCTTACTATAATCCACTTTACCTTTTAGAACTTTTATCCCAATAATTTCACCATCAACATTTCTAATTTTTTTACCAACAAAATTGTTTGTAAACCACTCTTTTTCAACTTCACCCCCCAATCCAGGAGTTTCACCATGTTTATAAAATTGGATACCTAACACTGTATCTAGATCTGGACCTAAAGCAATATAACCAAATAGTGTAGACCACAATCCTTTCCCCGCAACTGGTAGAGCAATACCTTGTAGTTCACCTTCAACAACCTTGAGATAAACTGGCAATCGTTTAACATCTCTCTCAATATCAATTTCTTCTAATACAACATTATCAATTTTATTACCTTCTAAATCAACACATAGTGCCATAATACTATTATTAAATATTTCTTCAACTTTTTCATTAGACCATGGATTTTCTTCTTCTTCTAAAAAATCAAGTGAACGAAGAATGGTTTTGTTTACATCAGCTCT
>DTWI01000089.1 GCA_012963075.1 Fidelibacterota bacterium | reverse complement strand
TAGTTGTTTTCTGTAATGCGCAAAGCAGTAGCAAAGAAGGGCCTTTTGATAAATTAATTATTGCTAATGCAATGATAATTCCTGGACATGGTGGACCCGCTTATGGTCCTGCGGATATCATAATTGAGAAGAATAGAATTGTACAAATTATTTCATATAATGGTAAAACCGGCAGAGGAATAAAAGATAAAATTCCTAAAGGAAATAGAATAATTGATGCTACTGGGATGTATGTAATGCCAGGTTTAATTGACTTACACACGCATATCCGCACACCAGAATTGCCCCTCCAATATGTATACAATATGAAACTCGCACATGGCGTCACTACAATGGTCAATGGTTCTGGGCGCGGTTGGAAGGCAGCACTAGAACAGCAAAAATTATCAAACGAAAACCTAATTATTGCTCCTCGAATGTTTCCAATCCGAGATTGGGGACCCTCTCGTTCCCGTGACCCTGGACATGAACCTCCACATAGTGAAATAAAAAAATGGCATGAAACTGACCCGATACATATTTCGAGACTAGCTAAAAAACTTATTAATGAAGGGGCACATGTTATTCGCATAGGTTCCTTAGCATGGAATGCAAAACTATTTGGTGCCGTTGCAAAAGCTATATATGAAGCAGGTGGAATAACAACAGTTCATTTACCACCATCAGATATTTCAGTTGTTAATGCTGTGGATGCAGCTGAACTTGGAGTAACAATGATAGAACATCATTATGGTTATGCTGAATCAGCTTTAGGAGGTAATGTACAACCATTCCCTTCAGATTATAACTATATGAATGAAGCTGATCGATTTAGATACGCCGGTACAATTTGGAAAGAGGCACCTGAGAATAAACTTTTTGGTGAAGTTGTTGATCGACTTGTTAAATCAGGAGTTTCTATGGTCCCCACAATGAGCGCGTATGAAGCTAATCGTGATTTAAATCGAGCAATGGGCCTTCCTTGGCATGAAAATTTTACACATGCTAAGCTAATTGATTGGTATTTTCCTAATCCAGAGAATCATGCCGCTTATCATTGGGATTGGACTTCTAAAGATGAACAGACATGGTCCAATGTCTATCGTAAATGGCAGCGATTGATTTATGAATTCAATAAACGCGGTGGCCATCTTTCATATGCTGTAGATGACCCTTATATATGGAATACTTCTGGAATTGCTAATGTAAGAGAATTACAACTGATGGAAGAGGCAGGCCTCCACCCTCTTGAGATTATTAGATCTGCTACCTATAATAGCGCCAAAACACTTAGACAACCTAAATTAGGTTTAATTAAAACAGGGTTTATTGCTGATTTGGCAATCGTTGATGGAAATCCTTTAGAAAATTTTCATTATCTATATGCTTTTGGGGGAATGAACTTCAAAAATAATAAAGTAGAACGTCATGGTGGAGTTAAATGGACGATTAAAGGAGGTGTGGTTTTTGATAATCAAGAACTAATTAAAGAAGTAATTAAAACTGTCAAAGATTCTAAAAAAGATTGGGAAAATCCGGTACTTCCATTATTTAAACCATCTATTAAATATAATAAATGAGATATCAAACTTAAATTAACTCTATGAAGACTATTCTTTTATTTCTGATCATTACCACCATCCCCATGGGGGGGGGGAGATATCGTAACTGCGGCCATAGC
>DTWI01000088.1 GCA_012963075.1 Fidelibacterota bacterium | reverse complement strand
GATTTGCGGAGCACTACCGGCTCGTTCGCTCCAAAGGCAAGGTTCCACATCCATTTGTCGCCACGCTGTGGGCGCGGCATGACAGCGAGCGGATTGGCATGCTACGGTGGTCTAATTAGTCAAGCGAAGCCCGGGACGCAAATCACCAACAATCCAATCATTACCATTTGATTCAAAATCAGTTGAATATAAATCTGGTAATTCTCCTAAAATAAATAAAATTGTATTTTGAGGAGCATTACTTGGAAAAGTTTGAATAACTCCTTCTGAGTTCACAGCTAAAATATAATATTCAATGATCATTCCATCGTATAATCCCTCAATTGAAGTTTGATAATTATCTTCAAATATTTCTTCCATTTCTATTGATACAAATCCATTCCCAAGATCATAATATAATTCCACTGCGTCGATCTCACCTGTATAAGCACTTACAATTGCAGTAAAGTTAAGTGTACTGCTTTCAAAAGGAGTGTCATCATATATATCATGAAGAATACTGATCCCGCTACTACTGATTCCATCTAATGTTTGAACCCCTGTGTTTAATGGATCTAAGTATGTACTCAATCCAAGATTCCATGCCCGATCAAAGCGACCATACCCATGATCATATTGTTGAGCACAATAACAATCTGGGGATGGGTCACAATAGTTGGTGTAAATATAACTAGCAATTCCTACCTGTCTTTTATTTTGATCGAAGAAAGGTGAGCCAGATGAACCAGGTACAACTCTGCCTTCATCATATTGAAATTCCCAAAAATCACTATTAGATGTCACGTTATCATTTGTAAAAGAGATTTTTTTAATATCAGCATCAGGGTGATGAATACCAACAGCTTCCTGCGGGGCACTACTTGATCTAGACCAACCAACATAAAACGGATTGTAGGAATCAGGGATATCAGAGGTTATCTGCAAAAGAGCAAAATCGGGGCCAGAATTTAAATCTTCTTGAGCTAAAACAGATGATCCACTTATACTTTGGTTAAGTGAGCCTGAGGTTCCATTGCAAGTATTACTTTGATAATTAAAATAAAATACATAGCCACTAGCACCTCCCATTACACAGTGATCCGCAAATAGAACATAAGGGGTTCTATCGTTGGCTGTATTATTAATAATTGAAGCAGAACATAACCCTCCTCCCATTTGAACCCTTATAACACCATCAATCTGGTCCCTCCAGTCATCCCCTTCATCACAAATAACATTAATATTACAATCCTCTCTGTTGCTGTTTAATGTAGTAAAATAATTATTTATATCTGTATAATCATGTATTATTGTATCAATATTAAGTTTAATTTCATTTAATTCATAAAAGGGGATACTTAATTCTATTATGATCCTGTCACTTTTTATTAAAGATGTTGTCAGAGATTGCGTTGGTTTGTTATTTCTATGATCAAATGATCCTATATAAAAGGATTGCTCCTCATCATAAAAAAATAACTTCGAATTTTGTGTTAAATAAAATTCATTAAAATTAATCCCAATAGCATATGCCCCTGGAGATTTAATGCCTAAAAGATAGATGTTTTTATCATCTTCTTTGATAAGAGTTGCCTCTTTGAAAAAATCGATATTCACATCATACTCATGACCAAATTGAAAAACCATTGGATGGAATTCTCTATCTATGATGTTATTTTGATCTATTTGGATATAATCTATATCTAAGTAGCTATTATCAAAAAATTTCGGATTCCCATCATACTGGATTTGGGGGAAAGAGAATCCTATGAAACAAATTATTAAAACTAGTGAATTAACCATATTTAAATATAAAATT
>DTWI01000087.1 GCA_012963075.1 Fidelibacterota bacterium | reverse complement strand
TAATAAAGGTATTGCTGTTAATATTTTCATCTTAAATGAGATTTGTCGCATACTCAATAATAGGCCCCCTAAAAGATTTGCTGGATAAATACAATAAAGGCTATACTTAATTATGAAAGGATAATTGAGATATCCACTATATCTATCAACGGCAATCAAGTTTGGTATTGAAATCCAACCGGTGGAATAATATCCGAAATTATAGGTATTTAAGGCATGGCGAAATAAAAAAATCAACCCACCAATACTGATAATGGTAAAAACAACAAGGGGTCGATGAAGGTTCCGATAATATGTATTAAGAGATAGGACGGATACCCTATGTTTAGGTGGTGTCGGTTTGTAGGCAATCACTGATCCTGCAGCACAAGCCATGGACAAAATAGCAATAAACCATATCCCCAGTTGGTCCACCTTAAATTCGGGTGCAAAAAGTAAGGGTACAATCAGAAAAAAAGACCAAGCACTTGCAAAAAACGATCCGGGTGATAGCCATGTTCCGGTTATTTTCCGAGCCATTAAGGCAGATGCAAGTATTGTGATTACGGGAAATATTATCATCAATCAGTTCTTTGACTTTGTCATGACAATCATAGAATAAATACCCGTTAGAATACAATAAACCAGGGCTGATACAAAGGCTGTGTTTGCTGTCGCCTGTACGCCAAAATGAGGAATGTACATACTATTCCCAACCATATTTATGAATAACGATATAAGAAGAAAAACCACCATAATATGTGTCTTCTCTTTTAATTCTATCATTTTGTGGGTGAGAAATGAAAATTGCCAGAGGAACCCTGCTGATAAGAGAGGCAATAACAATGATTTATATTGACTATTTATTTGAGGTATGGCCATCGTCAAAATGTTAAAAATAATAGTATCAAACAGCCAAATCACAATGCACAATACTATTGCCAATCCAAGCATGACGCCGATTCCCCATCTAATTGTTTGAATGGCCTCTCGAATTTTTGAATCATTCCACAGATTCATGATTCGGGGATGAAGGGCTAAGGTCAGGGGAAAAATGGTAATGGAAAATATCCGGGTGAGCAGCTCCTGTATACCGGCATAAACGCCCAATGTTTCACCGGGTAAATATAGGTTAATAAAAAATCGATCCAAAAAAGGGAAGGCCAGTCCTGCTGCGAACCATATTGATAAGGGTCCCCCATAAAAAAACCATTTTTTTACCCGTATTTTACCTGTCTTTGTTGGTTTAGATACATCAGTAATGAAATGTTTCATCACCTTCTTTTTTAACCCAAATATAATAGTCATTAATAAAAATGATATTCCCACCCCCATAAGAATGGAAAAGCTATTTTTTTGAAATAGAAAATATAGACCCAGTGGAATTGATAATGCCAATATTGATTGACCCAATGTGAGCCAAATGACCTTTTTGGGCTCCAATTTGGCTTGGAAAAAGGTTTTTATATAATTGAATCCACCAATAGAAATAATACTTATGATCGAGATTCCCCATAATTGTATTGAACGGGGTTGAAAAATACTCAACACAGAAAAAACAATCACACTGATTAACCCAGAGTAAGCGAACGCTCTAATTTGTCCAGCTTTATAATCGTCAAACGTATTGTCTTTTGAATAATATCTCAATTGGGCCTGGTTTAACCAGCCAAATCCAATGGCGACTATTAAATACCATTGAGAGAGGAGGAAACTATATTGGCCATATTGTTCTGCACCAATTATTCGCATAAACAAAATAACGGATGCTAATCCTGCGAACCCGGGAACGGTTTTTGACACCGCATATAAAAAAGTTTCTTTTAAGAGTATTCTTTTGGGAATCATTGGATACGGGTAAGATGCAGGAGATTCAAAAGTTTGCTGAACCCATGGCAAAGGACCCCTCTTTTATTCTCCCTATAGCCTTCTTTCCTAGGGT
>DTWI01000086.1 GCA_012963075.1 Fidelibacterota bacterium | reverse complement strand
TAAAACCTAGTAAATCTTCATTTAAAAAAGCACACTGACTATACAGATCTAGCGGTGATTTAGTGACCGGAGAACCCGTCAGAATTCTTCTATATTTAACTTCTTTACTTAAACCTAAGATAGCTTTAGTTCTTTTTGCTGTCGGATTTTTTATAGTTGTAGATTCATCAACAACCATTAAAGTTTTATGGCAGCGTAAAAATTTACCTGCAAACTCTACACCTTTTTTAGTTGAAAAAGCTTCAACATTCATAAGAAGGATGTGAAGGTCATAGTCTATTTCAAATAATTGTCGATACTCTTTATCCTTTGTTTTAGATGTTAAAGCAGTCCATAGTACCGTTTTATGATCTATATGACTAGGTAAATGATTTGGAATTTCTTGTGATAACCAATTTCTGTATACTCCTTTTGGTGCTATAATAAGCGCCGCATTTATACGACCTTTATCATAAAGCACAGCCATATTATCAATAAGCACCTTAGACTTCCCGGTACCCATTTCCATAAAATAACCATATTCATCTTTTTGCCATGATTTGTCTAACGCAATTAATTGATGCGCATAGGGCTTAGTCTTAAACTTATAGTTCATCTTTTTTTCTACTTTCTTTTCTTGACTTCTTATATAATAACAATTATATCTTTGTCAAGAAATAAGAAATGAAAAACAAAATATTTGAGTTGTATAAACCTAATTCTCTTGAAACCTTTTTAAGGTTTCATAAGGAAAATCCGAAGGAGCGTTTTGTATATGTAATTCAACAACCAGCCCCTAATATTAATATATTAAGTGCGTCTGATTTTGGTTATCTTGTAATATGCTTACCCAATAGGGATCAAGCTATTTTATCTACGCATCCTTATGTGCAGAAGATGAGAAAAAATTTACAGGACTTTCGCAAAGAAGATTATCTTCTTGCAGTAGGTGATCCGGTTATAATTGGATTATCAACAGCACTTGTCAGTGATGTAACCAACGGACAATTTAATATATTAAAATGGGACAAACGAGAATATCGATACTACCCGTTAGAAGTCGATATGTACCAGAAAGGAGAAAGAAATGACGGATGAAGTAAAAAAAATGATGGTAGAAGATTCAAAAGATCTTCTAGATAATATAGATATAACTAACCTTGCTGAGGAATGTCAAAAGTTGAAAGACTTAGAAGATAGAATTAAATCAGCGGACAATCACTTACGAGATTTAAAGGCACAGGCAGATGAGATAGGATCCAAAGTGATTCCTGAAATATTAGCAGAACAGGGTTTAAGTTCTCTTAAACTTGCTGATGGATCAGCTGTGTCAGTTAAAAAAGAATATAGATGTACTCTTCCTAAAGATGAAGATCGAAGAGCAGCAGCCTATAAATGGCTTCGCAACAATAAGTTAGAGGATATTATTAAAAATAATATCTTTGTAACTTTTGGTGCTGGAGAAGACAACAAGGCGAAGCAATTGCTGGACCTTGCGGCAGAAAATGGATTCGAACCACAACAGAAATCTGATGTGCCTTGGAATACATTGACTGCCCTATTTAAGGAGCGTGTCGAGTCCGGGCTCGACATGCCTTCTGAAGTCTTTAGTACGTGGATTAAAGACAAAACTAAAATAACTCGGAAATAATAATGGAGGATGAGTAATGGCTAATGGTAAAAACATGACAGCTAGAAAAAATGGATCCGTTGCTTTATTTGGCGACGATCTCTCCAAAGGTTTTGAAAATATGACGCAAGATGATCTTGCGTTACCTTTTGTCAGAATCTTAGGACAGCTT
>DTWI01000085.1 GCA_012963075.1 Fidelibacterota bacterium | reverse complement strand
GCTAAAGAACAAGGCATTAATCTCATTTTAGCCGGACGCTCAGAAGAATCTATAAAACCAGTTGCAGAAGAAAACGGATTTGACTACCGAATATTTGATCTAGAATCAAATGATAACATATGTAAAAATATTGAAGATATAGATCTAGTTTTAAATTTTGCAGGACCATTTAGATTTACATTCGCAAAAATGATTAATGCATGCCTTAAAACAAAAACACATTATCTCGATATTACTGGTGAGATGACTACAATTGAAAAAGCTTACTTAATGGGAGACAAATTCAAGAAAGCAGGGATAATTGTTTCACCAGCGACTGCTTTTGATACACTTCCAACTGACTCTGTTGCGTTAAAACTTAAATCTTTATTACCGGATGCTAATAGAATCAAATTAGCATTTAAGGTCAATGGAAGAGGTACTTTTAGTGCAGGATCTGCAATTACAGGTATGTATCGTATGCACAAAGGATGTTTAATTCGCAAGAACGGTAAAATCAAGAGAGTTTCTCCTTTATATAATAAACATAATGTTGATTTTGGTGATGGTGAACCAGTACAAGTTGGAATTTGGACGTGGGCAGATATCTATAGTGGATATTATTCTACTAAAGTACCAAATATTGAATTCTATACTCCACTTTCCGATACCCAACTCAAAAAGGCATTAAAATACGATTCATTTAAATATAGAATTCTTTTAAGATTTCCTTTTTTAAGAAATTCTAAAATAGAAAAGATTAAAAAGAAATTTAGGAATCCATCATATGAAGCTAGATTAAAAAGTAGTATGAATATATTTGGTCAGGCTAATAATCCAAATGGAGATAAAGTTATTGTAAAACTAAAAACATGTGATTCTTATATCTTCAGTGGTAGAGGACCAATTGCTCTTGCTAACTATATCAGTAAAAATGATATGGAACCTGGATTTTATACTGCTGGACAAATTGCAGGGCCTGATTTTGTAACTACAATTGAGGGTGCTGAAGAATTTGAAATCTTAAAGTAGTTTAGTCTGATATAAATCGTGTAATCTTAACAATCCTACACATTTTTTATTATCTACTACTGGTAAAACAGAGATTTGTGATTGTCTATCTTCCATTAATTTCATTGCATCATGAATCGCCATTGAAGATGATACTGTAACAGGACTTCTATTAATAAAAACATTAATTGAATCATCAGTTTTATTATTAAATGCAATTGCTTTACGAATATCTCCTTCAGTAATAATACCCACTAGAGTTTTATTTTTTCCCAAAAATAGTCCAGCACCTAAAGGTTTTTTTGTCATAAGAATTGCTACATCAGATAAAGAACTATTTTCTTTTAAGATTGCAACTTCCCTTACTGGATGCATAACATCCTTCACGACTAATCCTAGTTGTTTTCCTAATTGACCACCTGGATGATATTTGGCAAAATCTTTTTCTTTAAATCCTCTTTTTACCATTAAAACAGATGCAAGTGCATCACCAATAGCCATCGCTACTAATGCGCTAGCAGTAGGAACAATTCCTAACGGATCTACTTCCTTATCAATCGTTCCATTTAAAACAATATCAACATTTTTTGCAATAAATGAATTCATATTGCTAACAATACCAATCAGTGGTGAATCAAATTCTCGTAATATTGGAATTAGGCGAATTAATTCTTCTGTATTACCACTTTTTGATATCAATATAGTTGGATCACCTGGATTATAAATCCCCAAATCTCCATGTAAAGCATCTGAAGCATGCATAAAAACACTTTTAGTACCAGTGCTACATAAAGTTGCAACAATCTTCTGAGCAATAAGTCCTGATTTCCCCAATCCACAAACTACCACCTTTCCGTCATGCTTTGCAATAAGATTAGATGCTTTGATAACATCTTTATCAATTTGTTTTGCTACTTTTCTTAATTGCGTTGATTCGCTCTCAAGAATCGATTGTGCTAATCCATTTATCTTATTTTTGGCCATTCCAAGATGAATATAATTAGTTTTAATGGAATTATGACTGATAAATTTGTAGAATGGTGGTGGTGAATATTTTTATTACAGGCGCAAGTAGTGGAATCGGAGAACATATTGCATATGAATATGCAAAAGATGGAATTCATCTAGCATTATGTGCAAGAAGAAAAGAGAAACTAGATCAAACTGCTAATAAATGTAGACAAATGGGGGCTCAAGTTACAACCTACTCCGTTGATGTAACTGATCAACATTCAACAAAAGAATCAATAGATGATTTTTTATCAAAAATAAATAGAATTGACTTGGTAATTGCAAATGCAGGTCTTGGAGAGCTAGATGCTCTACATAAAGGTAATCCAACAATGATGAACAAAGTAATAAATGTAAATGTTATTGGGGTACAAAATACTATTGTTCCATTTTTACCAACAATGCTTAAGCAAGGAAGCGGTCATGGTCGTGGCAATGTTTGTCACCCTTGTGGTGTTGCTGTTTACGAGGTATGCAGTGGCCTACGTCCTGAGCGGTGTCGCTATG
>DTWI01000084.1 GCA_012963075.1 Fidelibacterota bacterium | reverse complement strand
TGGTGTAGCAAAGAGTTTGACAAAGTGAATTTCTTTTTTGTGTCCCAAATTACTATATCTGCGTCACTCCCTGGTGCAATAGTACCTTTTCGTGGGTATAAACCATAAATTTTTGCAGGATATGTTGATGTTAATGAAACAAAGGTTTGAACATCTATTTTTTCTTCAAGAACTCCTTTAGACATGAGAAGTGGCATTCTCGTTTCAATTCCTGGAATTCCATTCGGTACATTACAGAATTTCGTTTGAGAACCTTCAACTTGCTTTCCTTGATTACCGCCAAACCTGAAAGGAGCATGGTCTGAGGAAAAAACTTGAAAAACCCCAGTCTTTATTCCTAACCATATTTTCTCTTGGTCCTTTGAAGTTCTTGGAGGAGGGCTACAAATGTATTTAGCCCCCTCAAAACCTTCTGATTCAAGATCATTAGCGGTTAAAAACAAATATTGTGGGCAAGTTTCTGCATAAATATTTAGTCCTCTAGACTGGGCATTTTGAATTTGAATCATTGCTCTTTCGCTTGAAACATGAACAATTAATATTGGAACGTCTATTAACTCTGACATTGAAATAGCACTATGAGTTGCTTCGTCTTCCATAATTATAGGCCTAGAAACAGCATGATACTTTGGTGCAATTTTTCCAGATTCTAGTAGAAGTTCTGTTAGCCATGAAATACAGTCATCATTTTCAGCATGAATCATGACCATTGCTCCTTGATTCCTTGCTATCGATAGGACTTTCAAAATTTCAAGGTCATTGAGCTTTAAAGCTTCATAAGTCATATAAATCTTGAAATGTGTATAACCATTACTTATCAAATCAGGTAATTCTTTATTTAGAACTGTTTCAGACGGATCAGTTAATATCATATGAAATGCATAATCAACAATAGATTTACCATGGGCTTTCTCATGATACTCATCTACTGCAGCTCTGATACTTCCTCCTTTAACTTGAAGAGCAAAAGGTATAATAGTTGTTGTCCCTCCAAATGCTGCTGAAATGGAACCCGATTTAAAGCCATCCGCAAATACAGAGTTATTATCAGTAGGTTGATCAAGGTGACAATGACCGTCCACACCACCTGGTGTAACATAATTCCCTTCTGCATCAATTGTTTTTGAAGCATTGCAATCAATGTCACCTATTTGAAAAATTTTCCCGTTTTTTACTGCTATATCAGCTTTATAAAATTCAGAAGATGTAGCAATATTCCCGTTTTTTACTAACAAATCGCAGTTTACCATGATAACTTTTTAGTTAATTTTTAGATTAAATTTTTTCACTACTTCTTTAACCCAAATCAAATCTGATCCGGAACTTGGCAACCTTGGGGGCCTTGGCGAACCAACATTCAGCCCCATAAGTTTTAATGCAGCCTTGGTAGCTGGTGTATAACGATGTTGACCTACTAATTCGATTATAGGCAAAATGTATCTATAAATTTTTCTTGATTCATCAATATCTTTTTCAATTACACTGACATTAAATAATTTAGCAAACTCTAAGGGCATAATATTAGAGCCAACAGAGACCCAACCTTCGGCTCCATTCATAAAAGATTCGTAGCCCATAATGCCGCCGAAAACTATCATTTTATCTTCACACAATCTAATGATATCTCTTACCCTAGTAACGTCCATGGTGGATTCTTTTATATAAGAAATATTTTCTATTTCTGACAAAACTTTTACAATCTTAGGTGTGATATCTATATTTGCAGTTGCTGGGTTATTATATACCATGATTGGAATCGAAATTGAGTCAGCTACTTTTTTGTAGTGATTAAATAATTCAGTCTCAGTTGGTGTACTATAATATGGAGGAATTATCATTACTCCATCAGCGCCAAGAGACTCAGCATCACGACTATATTTTATTACATCCCATGTGTTTTCTGCTCCTGTTCCAATCAAAACAGGTACCCTACCACTTACTCTTTCAACAACTGCTTTTGAAACGTTATAGCGTTCTTCTTCATTTAAAGAAAGGAATTCTCCTGTACTTCCTAACGCTATCAAACCGTGAATCCCCTCCTTAATCTGCCAATCAACAAACTTTCCAAGTACTTCATAATTTATTTCTAAACTATCATCTGTAAATGGAGTTACCATTACGGTAAATGTTCCTCTGAATTTTTTCATTTCCATAATTTAAAGAAGTTATTTGACATTTTTTTAATATAAACTAGGGGTAATGGGGGGACATTTTTTGAATATTTTGTATCAGGGGAGTAGGACGGGGTGTTACATATGCTTAAATCTTGTGGAGTTACATATGCTTAAATCTTGTGGAGTTACATATGCTTAAATATTATGGTGAGCTGGCATCTGTAATTAATTTCCCTCTTTCCGCAAACCTTTTCAACGTGATTCAGCTATTTCAACTTTGTTGTATGGCTCTGAAAATTTTGCTTCTATCTTACGTTGTGCCATGTCCCAAATTGAAGTCATAAGCAAGTAGTACATAGCTGCAACTGTAAATAATTCTAGAACAAGGAATTTCTCTTGTATTAGAAGTTGAGTACTCCTTAACAATTCTTCCATTGAAATCACAGAAGTAATTGATGTTGTTTTAAGTAGCCCGTTTACACTATTTCCTAGTGCTGGAATGATAATTCTAGTTGCCTGTGGGAAAACTATGTAGACCATCAATTGAAAAGAATTTAAACCTAAAGCTCGTCCAGCATAAGTTTGGCCAGTAGAAACTCCCAGGATACCACCTCTAATTATTTCTGCAAGGTAAGCGGCTTCATTCAGTATCAAGCCGGTGAGGGCTGATTCTACTACTGATAATCTTATTCCTAATTGTGGTAATCCCGTGTAAATTATAATTAACTGAACAAGTAACGGCGTACCTCGGAAAATCCAAATATACCCTTTAGCAAACGAAGACAACCAATAGACTGGAGCTAGTCTTAGCATTGCAATCAGACAACCCATGACCAGACCACCTAAAATAGAAGCGATGGTTAACCATAAAGTCGTTACTGCACCTTGCAACAAAAACCCGTTGAACAAGTACTCGTAAAAGCCACCCCAGTCCCATTTAATGCCCATGTACAAAATT
>DTWI01000083.1 GCA_012963075.1 Fidelibacterota bacterium | reverse complement strand
CTTTGCATATTGGGTTAGGAACTTTTAAGCCCGTACAAGTTGAAGATTTAAATAGACATCATATGGATTCAGAATATTTTGAAGTTAATCCTGAAACCGCTTTAGCTATTAATGAAGCAAAAAGAAAGAAAAGACGAATTTTTGCAGTTGGAACTTCCACGTGCCGCGCATTAGAAACTGTGAATGTTTCTGGATTTCTGATTTCTCCTAAAAAAGGATGGACAAATAAATTTATTCATCCTCCATATGATTTTAAAATTGTAAATGGACTAATAACAAATTTTCATTCACCAGAAAGTACGCTTTTAATGCTTGTTGCAGCTTTTGCAGATCATGATTTTATTAAATTAGCCTATAAAAAAGCTAAAAAGAAAAATTACGGCTTTCTCAGTTACGGTGATAGTATGTTAATTATATAAATTATGAATGCTGGTATTATAGTTGCCGCGGGCAAAGGAGAAAGATATGGCTCCTATAAACAAATCAAAATTCTTCTCAATAAAAAAGTTTATCAATATTCTTTAGACATATTTAATACTTCGGATTTAATTGATTCTATTTATTTGGTGGTTGCACAAGAAATATATACTTCGGTAGAAGAAGATTTGAAATCTTATCAAAATAATAAACCAATATTTTTATGCAAAGGAGGAAACACAAGGGCTCAGTCTGTTTATAATGCAATAGAAAGCATTAATAGTTCTTATGATAAAGTTTGTATCCATGATGCAGTGCGTCCACTAATCCAAAAAAAAGACATTGAAAACGTATTATTGAATTGTATGGAAAACGGCGGCTGTATTGTTGGTGATAAAATTAACGAAACATTGAAAAAAACTAATGATGACAAAGTAATTGAAACTGTGAATCGTACTAATATGTGGCTTTCTCAAACACCACAAGCGTTTTGTTTAAAAACACTAAAAAATTGTTATAATAATGACTTCGATCATTTCACAGACGAAGCAAGCTTGTTAGAATCTAATGGACACAATATTAGAATGATTAATAGTGTTAATAAAAATATTAAAATCACTGAGAAAAAAGACTTAGAACTAGTTAAACAATTATTATCAAATGAATAAAGTCGGTATAGGAGTTGATTTTCATTCCCTCATCAAGGGAGACCATCTTGTTGTAGGTGGACATAGAATAGAATGTGAATTTTCTTCTCAAGCTCATTCAGACGGGGATGTTTTGACACATTCAATTATTGATGCCTTATTGGGCGCACTAAATTTAGGAGATATAGGAGAACATTTTCCAAATACTCCTGAATATTTAAACATTTCTAGCATTGAGCTATTAAAAAAAGTAGTTCAAAAAATGTCAGAAAACACAAAAATAATCAACGTTGATACATCAATTGTTCTAAATACTCCAAAAATTTCTCCTCATAAAAATGCTATTAAAAAATCTTTATCGGAAGCTTTAGATATTAGTACAAATAGTATTTCTATTAAAGGCACAACAACAAATGGACTACAATTTATTGATATGTCTAATGGTTGGGGGGCCCAAGCAATTTTGACTATTGATGATGGAAATTAATTCCTATGCAAAAATTAATCTTGGCCTCCATATTTTAAATAAAAGGCAAGACAGTCTTCATAATATAATCACCGTATTTCAAGAAATTGATTTTTATGATCAAATATCTATTGAAAAATCTGATGATTTTATTTTTGAAACAAATGTTGGTTGGTTAGACAAAAAAAACAATACGTGTATACAAGCATTTGAAGCAACAAAAGAAAAATTTCCTAATATTTCTAATATAAAAATTAATCTTGTTAAAAATATTCCAACAAGTGCTGGTTTAGGGGGAGGTTCAAGTAATGGAACCGCTGTTTTAAAGGGAATGAATGAATTGTTTGCTTTAAAAATGAGCCAGGATGAATTAGTTGAATTATCAAAAAAAATTAGCGCAGATTCTCCATTTTTTGTTAATGGAGGTTTACAAGTTGGTGAAGGGACAGGTGGAGATTTATCGCCCGTAGAAAATAACCTAAATGGTGTTTATATATTGTTAGTGATGCCCGATATAAAAATTGATACAAAAAATGCTTATAAAAAGTGTTTGTTAAAAAACAAAACCAACATTAAGTTTGCCGGAATGTTGGATGAACTTAAGAATTATGATTTAAGTTCAGAGTTATTTTACAATGATTTTGAGGTGTACGTTTTTAAAACACATCCAGAAATTGGCAAAATCAAATTAAAGGTTTTGGATTTAGGCGCACAATATGCCAGTTTGTCGGGTAGTGGTTCGACTGTGTTTGGAATATTCTCAAACAAACAAGATGCACTAAAAGCGCATCAGTTTTTCAGTCTCCATTTCTCCACAATCGTTACAAGTCCAAAAATTTAATTTGGGGAATCGTCTAATTGGCAGGACACATGGTTTTGGTCCATGCAGTCGGGGTTCGAGTCCCTGTTCCCCAACAAAGTAATAAAAGAAAAATATATGGGATTATATAAACAAAAAATATTTTCTGGTTCAAGCAACCAAAATTTAGCAAATAAAATTGCGAAAGAAGCTAACAACAATCTTGGGAAACTGTCCATTAAGAGATTTAGTGATGGAGAGATTTGGGTAAAGTACGGAGAAAATTTAAGAGGCAATGATGTGTATATTGTTCAAAGCACAAACCCTCCTGCAGACCATATAATTGAACTTGCTTTGCTTATAGACGCTGCGAAAAGAGCAAGTGCAGCAAGTGTCAGTGTAGTTATCCCTTATTTGGGTTATGCAAGGCAAGATCGGAAAGATGAACCGCGCGTACCAATTTCTGCTAAAGTAATGATTGATATTATTACTGCCGCTGGCGCTGATAGGATTATTACGATGGATTTACATTCAACTCAAATACAGGGCTTTTCAAGAATTCCAATTGATAATTTATATGGAAGTTTGGTTTTAATGACTGAAATAAAAATCCATTTTAATAATATTAATGATAATAATAAAATTGTTGTATTGTCACCAGATATTGGTTCAAACAAATTAAGTCAATCATATGCTAAACAATTAGGAATAGGATTTGCAGTGATTGATAAAAGAAGAAGCACGCACAACAAATCAGAAGTTGCTTATCTTGTTGGAGATATTGAATCAAAACATGTTTTGATTATAGACGACATGATTGATACTGCAGGAACAGTTAGTAATGCTGCAAAAGTTGCGAGAAAAAAAGGAGCATTATCTGTTGTTGTTGCTGCGACACATGGAGTGTTATCTGGAGATGCAATTAAAAAACTCTCTAGCGACGATATTGATAAAGTTATTCTTTCAGATACGGTCAATATTCCAGAAGAAAAACAATTTAAGAAATTAACAATTATATCTTCTGCAAACATTTTTGCAGAAACAATTAATAGAATTCATATCGGGGAATCAGTTAGTGAATTATTTGGAGAGAATAATGAGTAAATTTGAAAAATTAAATGTTAAGATTCGCGACGGAAAAGGCTCGTCTTCTGCAAGAAGAACAAGGCTTAAAGATCAGATACCAGCTGTTTTATACCACTCAGGATTGGATGCTATTTCACTTTCTGTTGATAAAAAAGAATTATATAAAGCTTTAAAAACTGGTCAAGTTATTTTTGAGGTTACAGTTAAAGATGAAAATCAATTTGTTCTTGTTAAAGACGTACAATATCATCCCGTCTATGACAATATTATGCATATTGATTTCCAAAAAGTAAAAGAAGACGAAAAAATTTCATTAGAAGTACCATTAAAGGTTACAGGGGAAGCAGAAGGGGTGCAAGCCGGCGGTATTTTAGTACAAATTGTAAATGCTATTACAGTTAAATGTAAACCAACAACTATTCCAGACGCTTTAATTATTGATGTTACTGATTTGGAACTAAACTCTAGTCTATTTGTGAAAGATATCCAACTTGCTGCAGACGTAGAAATAATAACTGCTGAAGATCTTGCAGTTGTTTCTGTGCAAGAGCCTAAGAAGGAAGAAGAAATAGTAGAAGAAATAGTAGAAGAAATGTTAGAAGGCGAAGAAGGCATTGAAGCAGAAGGCGAAGAAAGCGCTGGCGGTAAAGACGATTCTTCAGAAACTAAAAAAGAAGAAGATTCAGATGGAAAAGAGCAAAAATCAAAAGAGGAAAAATAAAAATAATGTTGATTTTTGTTGGGTTAGGAAATCCTGAAGAAAAATATCTTCAAACAAAACACAATATTGGGTTTTGGGCAATAGATGTGTTTGCAAAAAAGCATAATCTTGAATTTAAAGCAGGTAAAGGAAACTTTATTTTTGCAAAAAAAGACAACGAATATATTTTGGTAAAACCTACAACAGGAATGAATAGAAGCGGAACGATTATACGTGATCTTCTAAGCTTTTATAAAGCTGATATAAAAGACATAATAGTCATTTTTGATGACGTAGATTTACCATTAGGAGAAATTAGATTAAGATTGAGCGGTGGAGACGGTTGTCATAATGGGATGAAATCTATAATTCATTCTCTGAATACAGATGAAATTACTAGGTTAAGAATGGGCATTGCAGCTGACGACTATAAAAGACCATCAGAAAACTACGTATTAAAGCCATTTAATAAAAAATATAAATCTTCAGTAGACCAAGTTTTAGAATTTACTTGTGATGCGATGTCTTCAGTGCTTAAAGAAGGTGCTGTATGCACATCAAATCGTTTTAATAAACAGATTATAGGAGAAGCATAATGTTGTTATATGATCACCACATTTGGTACAGTTTACAAACAATATTTTCACACCCCCTTACTGCAATGGTACCATTATCAGGCATTGCTGCGATATTGTTTGCGTTGTGGAAAAGCAACTGGATTAGTAAACAAAATCCAGGGAATGAAAAGATGCAAGAAATAGGACTTGCTATCAGAGAAGGTGCAACAGCATTTCTTAAGAGAGAATATAGGGTATTAGCAATTTTTGTTATTGTTGTTGCAGGGCTTTTGTATTGGGTTAATTTAGATAATAATACTGAAGCAGTAGCGCTCTCTTTTGTCGTAGGGGCCCTGTGTAGTGCTTTAGCAGGTGCGCTTGGAATGCGTGTTGCGACATTAGCAAACCATAGAACAACTGAAGCCGCAAGAACAGGATTAAGTGCAGCACTTAATGTTGCATTTAATGGTGGGGTTGTTATGGGAATGAATGTGGTAGGTCTTGGTATTTTAGGTCTATTTACGCTTTTCGTATGTTATGGCGGAATGGGGATAAACAGCAATTTATCAGAAGTTATGACTTTGGTTTCTGGGTTTGCCATGGGCGCTTCATCAATTGCTCTTTTTGCAAGAGTTGGTGGTGGAATTTATACCAAAGCTGCTGATATTGGTGCAGATTTAGTTGGTAAAGTAGAAGCTGGAATTCCAGAAGACGACCCAAGAAACCCTGCAACCATTGCTGACAATGTTGGTGACAACGTTGGTGATGTTGCTGGTATGGGAGCTGATTTATTTGAGTCATATGTAGGATCAATTATTGGAGCTATGGTGTTAGCAGCCGCAGCGGGGAACGTAGCATTAGTTAGTTTACCTTTGACAATTGCTGCTTTAGGAATCTTTGTATCAATTATAGGAACATTTTTTGTTAAGACTAAAGAGGGAGGAAACCCTCAAACTGCTCTTAATATTGGGGTATTTGGCTCGGGGGCTGTTATGTTAGCCCTTACTTATTTTCTCTTAAACTATATTGCAATTGATGGAACAATTGATGGTATAAGTGTTATGAATTTATTTTGGACAATTGTTATTGGTCTTGTTTCAGGTATTTTGATTGGTTTAATGACAGAATATTTTACATCTGATTCTCAAACCCCTTCTCGAGCAATTGCTGAAGCAAGCGAAACCGGAGCAGCAACCAATATTATAGCGGGCCTAGCAAACGGAATGTATTCCACTGCATTGCCAGTTCTTATTATTGCGTTAGCAATTTTGGGAGCATACCATTTTGCAGGTCTTTATGGAATAGCAATTGCTGCTTTAGGAATGTTGTCAACTATCGGTATTCAATTAGCTGTAGATGCATATGGTCCAATAGCTGATAATGCTGGAGGCATTGCAGAAATGGCTGAACTTCCAAGCGAAG